>JANOPU010000155.1:0-43087 GCA_031422055.1 Ferruginibacter sp. | reverse complement strand
TTTAATAGTAAGAACAATGAATTGGGACGCAGTTATTTAAAAGGGATCATGGAAATGAATCCGGATGCGGTTAAAAAAATGTACCCCGATGCCAATTCCAGTATGCGTGTTAGTTATGGAAATGTAAAAAGTTATAATCCGAGAGATGCTGTTCGGTACGACTATGTAACTACCAGTAAAGGTTTATTGGAAAAATATGTATCCAATGATTATGAATTTGATCTTCCCGCCAAACAAATCGAATTATTAAAGAAAAAAGATTTTGGCCAGTACATTGATAAAACACGTAATGACCTGGTGATAGGATTTATTACTACAAACGATATTACCGGTGGCAATAGCGGAAGCCCTGTAATTGACGGTAACGGAAACCTGATCGGTCTTGCTTTTGATGGAAATTATGAAGCATTAAGCCATAAAATTGCTTTTGATAAAGATCTTAACCGTACTATTTGTGTGGATGTTCGTTATGTACTCTGGTGTGTAGATAAACTCGGAGGTGCAAAAAATATCATAGATGAACTGAAGATCGTAAAATAAATCATTAATTTAACCATTTCAAAACCGTTGTAAAAATTTGCAACGGTTTTTTTATACTGCAGATTTTAAAATTGACTACCGTGTGTTTCAAATATGTTCAGATTTCAAATTGCAACCAGGTCTTATGCAAAACGCCTTCTTTGGTTAATGCTTTTATGCTGGCGCTGGATATTCCATAACGTAGCTGCACTGAAAGTTTTGGTATGGTTTTGATTATACCCTGTTTCTTTAACTTCCATTGCAAGGTTTTCCACTTGTGATTTACTTTCCTGGCTGATTGAGTTTGTTGATTGAGATTTCATGATCCTTTGTTTTAATTGGTTGTTTTTTTATTAAAAAGCAAAACGCCTTCTTTGATTAATACTTTTACTTTGGCGCTGGATATTCCATAATTCTGCAGCACTGAATTTTTTATGTTGGTTTTGGCTATATCCAATTGCTACAGTTTCTTTAACTTCTATTGTTAGGTTTTCTACCTGTGTTTTACTTATCTGGTTATATAAGTTTGTTACTTGAGATTTCATGATTTAATGTTTTATTTTGTTGTTTTATTTATTAAAATGCAAAACGCCTTCTTTGATTAATACTTTTACTTTGGCGCTGGATATTCCATAATTCTGCAGCGCTGAATTTTTTACCTTGGTTCTGGTTATACCCAACTGCTAAAGTTTCTTTGACTTCTATTGTAAGGTTTTCTACCTGCGTTTTACTTATCTGGTTGAATAAGTTTGTTAATTGAGATTTCATGATTTAATTTTTATATGTTTTAAAAAAATGTTTTGTCTTTGTGTTAATTCCCTTTTTTGAGTGCCTCATCACATTGACAACACAAAGATATAATATATTTAGTACTATACAAAACATAGTACCAAGTATTTAACAGTAATTGGTACTGTTTATTAGCGTAATACTTTTTAAAACCCTTACTGATATTGACTTTTACCAATTTAAATGTCGTTTTCCAGTAAATTTTTGAATTTTATAAGTGGATTATTGAAAGGATAAGCGGTATTTCGTATACCTATTTTTTATTATACGTAAGGCTAAATCATAAATCATCGCCCCAATCCTCCAAAATTAGTATTAGCGTTCATAAGGTTTTAACTATAAATTAGAAAGCCCTTTAATATATAATCTGGCCAAAAGCAGTAAACCTTTACCCGGGATCTTTGTTTACATAATGATGCTTTAGGCTTTATTAAGTCTTGATTACATATTATAAGCACTTAATTATGATAAAATGACTACAATTAATAAAGCATTAAAAACGTATATATATAGGAAGGATTTATAACAGATGCTAAATAACTAAAAGTTGATTCCAGAAGTTCGTAATTAATTTGAAGCCAACAAAACAGTGTAAAAATGGACAATATAATAAATCTGCAAATAGATGGTTTTAAGTGTACCGCTGTCATTTCTGAAATAGTACATCGCCATCATAAAATGTTCAAAATTTCTTTTAATAACGGATACGAAAATATTTTTTATACTGATGTGGAGACTGGTGAATGGATCGAAGAGGACCTGGGTTTTACATTGCTGGCAAAAGAAATAGGAAATCAAATTAAAAAAAATAAAAGGTATTCCCTCCCTGATACTAAAATACTTACCTGGCATAAACAATATATCAATGATAAATTAATTTGCTTTGGGTTTTATAGCCTCATCAATGGCAAGCAGAAATTTTACCAGATATATAAAGCTAATAAAAAATACATGTATACTTTGGTAGATATGGAAAATAATGAATGGCAAATTCTGGGTAATTCGTCCATTTCAGGAGGCCATATTGATAAGGCTTTTGTAAGCCGATTAATTGAAATACTTCCGCTGTATACATCACAGGTAAAATAAACAGATTATTAAAATTGTTCGTTTGTATTTGTCTGACTGTTTCAATCACCGATATTCACTTTTTTAAATTAATGTACCATTGTATTAAAAAAATTGTGGAAAAAAAACAACGGAAAATAAATATAAAATTAATAACTTGCTAATAACATAAATATTTTTCATAACTAATGCTTTACCCATTGATAAATGTATTATTAATTCTACCTTTTTATAAAAATGATTTTTAGAAATATTCTTACTTCTGAAATGCAATAAAAAATTCAATACTGCATCAAAAAAAAATATTTTACCCTAAAATCAAACCACACATGCTAAATACAATTATCTTAAAAACAGCTAAACTTACAGAAGCACTTAATGAATTAAAAAACAGTGGTTATATATTTAATTTTATTAAAAAGAATGAGTTTTTATATTGTAGTGAAAAAGAAATGAATTTCAGGAGTTATGAACTTAATATAACAGAAAAATTCCGCTACGAAAATAAAAGTGAACCTTCAGAAAATACGGTGCTATACGCAGTAGAATCTCCTGAATACGGACTGAAGGGTTTTCTCGTAAATTAAAGAAAAAGCAATGCTACTTTATTTAATCGCCAAAGCCAATAGTTTATATGTAGCAAATTTTCATATAGATTAGTTTTGGTTTAATCCGTTCTGCTATTACAGGTAGCTCTCGTTTTCCAAATGCGTAAATTTCGTCATAAATAATTCAGGGTTCGTTTATTTTTATATGAACAAATGCTGGCAAAATGTCATTTATAGCCAAATTATGATTTTGGCAGCATTTTGGATATACATTTATGTAAGGATTTATTATATAACATCTAAAACTTAAAAAAATGAGATCAAATAAATTATTAGCAGCAGTGTTGCTGGGTGCAGCTGCCGGTGCTGTTTTGGGAATACTATTTGCCCCTGATAAAGGATCTGAAACAAGAAAAAAGATCTCGAAAAAAGCCGGGGATATCAATGACATTGTAAGGGAAAAGATCAATGAAATGAGCGAAGTGATCGCTCAAAAATATGATAACATTAGAAGTGAGGCAACTGAAATACTGGAAAAAACAAAGGGTAACGGACATAAGGATACAAATGAAACAAAACGAAATTTTGTATAACCTAACCGGTACAATTCTAATATAATCCCGGCGATAAAATATAAAAATGGAAAATAGTATTTATGACCGTTTCGAGTCTCTGTTTATAAAAACACGAGAATATGCAGAGACCAATATTGAGCTCAATAAACTGAAAGCTGTTGATAAAACTAGTGATATCTTATCAACATTTATTTCCAAAATGATCGTGTTGCTGGTCTTTATTATTTTCATCTTTATTGTAAATATTGGCATCGCCCTGTTATTAGGCGAGTATCTTGGCAAAACTTTTTACGGTTTTTTTGTATTGGCAGGATTTTATCTTATCGCCGGGTTTATTTTTATTTCAATGAGAAAAAAGTGGTTTAAAGAACCAATAACAAATATGATCATTCAAAAGTTTCTTAAATAGATTTTATGAAGATCAACAACAAAACTGAATTAGATGCAGCCATCATTGAACTGAAAAAAAGAAATCAGCTTCAGGAAACGCTTCTTGCAGAACATTACATAGCTACCCGTGAAAGTTTAACTCCAATGAATCTGATCAAAGATGGTTTTAACAGGCTTACACATACCCCGGGTATGCAGAGCAGCATATTAAAAACTGTTGCTGGCCTTGGCGTAGCTGTTCTCACTAATAAGTTATTGCCCGGAAAGGCAGGCTCTATACTAAAAAAGGTTTTGGGCGGGGTGGCAGAATTTGCAGTAGCTAAATCAGCTGTAAACAATACAGATAAAATAAAAGCTTATGGGATTTCAATCTATAACAACCTGTTCAAAAAAAGATCTACTCACGTAGATACAAAATAATATCATAAGGAACCAATCGTTTATTCAATTTTCCATTATTTATACCGGTTAATCCGTATTCTTTCCGGTAACTGTTTTCTTTGCCGCTTTAAAAATACTTTTCCAAACCAGATAAAAGAATGACTTGGTAATATCTCTTTCCTGACTGATCTCATTTTTTCTCAGTTCCCCATTTTGTGGATTCTTATCCTTTATTAATACATTAGCCACAAAACTCATCAGCCCTTTTTTCTTTGTATCCGTTGAATCCATTTTTAAAAGATCGATCTTTAAATCTTCGTATAAAAGTGTAGAAGTTCCTTTAGCCATAAGATCTGTTCCTGTTAGCTCGAAAGTGATATTATTTACTTGCCCTTTTCTGATTGTAAGTAATCCTAAAGGCTCAATAATTGCATTCAACGCTTTAGCATCAAATCCACCTCCAACTCCTGTTACTTCAAATGCGCCATTGGTAGTATTTAGAGGAAGTTTCCATGTTGTTTTTAAATCACTTACTCCCATGAACAAAGCCCTTGCATTCAATACAAGCATATTGTTTTTACTGATAACATCTTTAATATTGGTTACATTTGATATTGTCCCATTGATTTTTTTAAAAAAGACAATACCTTTTTGTCCGGATAATGCGCCTCTTTCTTTATACGCTACATAACCGTTCTTTACGATCAGTTTTTTAATACTTACCGGAATTTTAATTTTTTGTAACAACTGGTGCGGATATTTTCCCACTTTACTTGCCGGGTTGCCCGCTACTGTTCTGTCATTAAACGCTCTTATCTCTGGTTGAAGTGTAGCGCTTTCGCATTCAAGTTTGTTCTCTGTGATCAACAATTTGGTATCAACTCCACTTATTTCAATATTCCTGAAATTCAGTTTATACAGATCGTTCTGGTATCGCAGGCTTTTGGAAAAATCTTCTTCCGTAAGTTGTGGTATCACTGAAATACTATTGATACGCATAGTCGAATTCACATTATTAATATTAAAATAACCAACATTTATTTTATACCGTTTGTTCCCTGATATAAAAGAAAATCCGTCACCCGATAAAGCCCAGTTGCTTCTGCTGATCAGGTTTCTGATACTGGTACCTGAATACAACTTTTGAATATCTGTTGCCGTGAATTGTACATTTGTGAGTACAACGGGGGCTTCGGTTGGTTTTTCCTTGTCATATATCCGGATATTGGTTTTGCCTATACTTACATTATTTAAAAGGGCCTCATCAAAATAATTATTGTCTATTTCTATTTCATCTTTAAAAGTATTTATATTCTTATTTTGCTTTCTGTAAAAGGTCAACATACCGCCATCGCTGATAAGCTCTTCTGCCCTCAACTGCTGATGCAGGATAAATGAATCGGTAGAGATATGATTGATGGTCGTATTATTGATATCGAATACAAGCTGATGCTGATTATTTTTCTGTTGAAATTTTTTAAGCCGGATAAACCTGCCGGGTGCATTGTATTCCACTTCAGTAAATGTTGTTTGATTCAATGCAGCTTTTAAACTGATCTCTTTTACTTTTGCTACTACTCCCTTTACGAAATAGCTTAGAATATTCTGATAGTTCCGCGTGCTATCGATCCTGAAAGTATTTAACTGTACCGATATATCCTTTAACGCTATATGTGGTTCATACGATTTGTAAGAAAAAAATACAAAGCCTTTTTCTATCATGATCTCCCCTGCGTAAATGGATTTAAATTTACCAAGCAGTTTTTCATAAATTGCCAGGCTGTCCTCACTACTGAATGATTTTTTTTCTTTTTTACCGGAACTAATAATATATAAAACAGGGTGTATGATCCGGATCGACTTTGCATTTACATAATTATTAGAAATAAGAGCAGGAATATCGGCCCCCCTGATAGTAACCTCATCAATGAGTATATGGTAAATGATTGCTGAAGAAGCTGTGTCGAATTGCAACAATTGCTGCTCTAAAGAATCCGATTGAAGTGATACATGAAAAAAAGAAGCATTTCCATTTATTTCATCAATGGAAGAACTGTCATAATGAATAAAGTATAAACTATCGGTACCTCTGCTGACAGCGTTTTCAATAGTAGTTTTTATAATGCCTTTCTTGTGTTGCTGCCAATATATGAAAACCGCAACCAGTATCAATGCAAGTATACCAACAATTGTAATAATTGTTTTTTTCAAAAGCTTTTAACTGTAAGGTAAGATTAGTATTTGATCAATAACGTTAACAGCAGAACAGGATATACAATCATTAACAATAACCCTGCCTATAAGATCCGATTATGAATGGCAAGAATTGTTATATAGTAAAAGTGATAATCCTATCAACACTGTTAGCTGGGTTTATTTATGAATGACCCCGAAGCAAGCTGCGAGATATCTAAAAGAAAAAATAAATTGCCACAGATTCACAGATTTAATAGAATCAAAAAAATCTAATCTGCGAATCTGTGGCAATAGATATTTTATTCACCCCCGCAGAAAAGCTGAGAGTAATTCCTTTGATTAAATTTTTGCTTTAAATTTTTGAATGGCATTTTTTGAAAACTCACTTAGGATCAGTTTTCCGCTAACCGCTGCTCTTTCTTTTAATAATACATCCCAGTGCTCTGTTCCTTTCCAGGCTATCTTTTTAAGCTCTGCCATTGCTTCGGGATTTGAATGCGCCAAATTATGGGAAAGCCTTTGAACAGATTCATCCATATTTACTGCATTTTCATGAACCTCTGCAAACAATCCTTTTCTTTTTGCCCAATCACTGTTACGCCACATGGTAGCATCTATGGCTAATGTTGTAAAAGCAGAAATACCTATTTTTCTTTCCACCGCAGGCCCAACTACAAATGGCCCGATACCTATTGCCAACTCACTTAATTTTACATCTGCATTTAACATGGCAATGCTATAATCAGCTGCTGCTGCAAGGCCAACTCCACCTCCAACACATTTACCCTGAATTCTTGCAATAATGAACTTCGGGCACTTTCGCATTGCATTAATGATGTTTGCAAATCCATTAAAAAATTTCAGTCCTTCAGCTTCTGTTTTTATTTGCAACAATTCATCAAATGAAGCACCTGAACAAAAAGTTTTTTCGCCGGAGCTTTTTAAAACGATGACCCTAGTCTCTTTATGGGTTCCGGCAAAATGGATCTCCTGTGCAAGTTCTTCGAGTATCTTTCCCGGCAATGAATTGCTCTGCGGATGAAAAAATTCAATGGTAGTTATTCCCTGGTGTGTTTCGGATTTTACAAATCCTTCCTGAATTTCTTTAAGCATAAAAAAGATTTTTATTTTATTGTCGCCTGTTTAAATGGATTAAGTCCTGAAAAACTTAGTGACCTCACCCCAACCCCTCTCCAAAGGAGAGGGGCTAGAAAAGTCCTCCAGATAAATATTGTAACATGGACTCAATCCAAATTATATCCGGTTAAGTCTGTTTTAAATTTTATTTTTCATTTCTACCATTGTAAGAATGGTTCCAACACCTACCGCCTCATCCAGTTCATCAAAAATCTCTACGAACCATTTTACAATTCCCTTTGGTATATCTGCGCCCTGTACCATGGGCACATCCGGATTTTTTTCCTTAAGTTCCTGTGCAATTTTTTCTTTACAACTGAAACGTATATAGATCGATGTACCCGGGTAAACCGGTTTTGTAAACCGAAGTTCGTCAATTCCGTAATTCAACAGAACAGGATTTTTTTCATAACTATCTACAAATAATCCCGCCGCAGCACTCATAATAAAATAACCATGTGCCACCTGTTGCTCAAACATGGTACTTGCAAAATCGGTTGCCTTTAAATGAGCATAAAAATGATCCCCGCTCAGTGCTGCAAAGCTGTCAATGTCTGCTGAAGTTATCAATCTTTTTGCAGTAACGATCTGATCACCAATGCTTAATTCTTCAAAATATTTTTTAAACGGATGTATTCCACCTGTATTTCCTTTAGCATGTGCCTGAAAGGTATTGCTGATGGCTGTTATCATTGTTGGTGATCCCTGTATGGCAGTGCGTTGCAGGTAATGTCTTACACCCCGAAGGCCCCCCATTTCTTCACCACCGCCTGCACGCCCCGGGCCTCCATGAACCAATAAAGGCAATGGAGAACCATGGCCGGTACTTTCTTTGGCACATTCATTATTTAATACCAATATCCTGCCATGATGAGAAGCTGCACCAAGAACATATTGATTTGCAATAGACGGGTCTGCAGTAACAACAGATGAACACAAACTTCCTTTTCCTTTTTTACTCAATTCGATGGCCTCATCCATATTTTTATAAGGCATGATAGTACTCACAGGACCAAATGCTTCAATACTATGAGATTCTACTGATGCAAATGGTTTTTCATTGATCAGTAAAAGCGGACTTAAAAAGGCACCCTCCTTTGCATCTGCATCTATGACAGTAACACTATCGAGAGATCCATAAATAATTTTAGAAGATGCGAGCAATTTCTGCACCTGGCCCCTTACTTCTTCTCTTTGTGTGAGACCTGCCATGGAACCCATCCTCACTTTTTCATTCAAGGGATTCCCGATCGTTGTCTTATCCAATTCTACAGTGATTGCTTTCCACACATCTTCCATTTTATTTTCCGGAACAAATATGCGGCGGATAGCCGTACATTTTTGCCCGGCCTTTACGGTCATTTCTTTTTTTACTTCCTTGATAAAGATTTCCCATTCCGGTTTTCCCGGTGCAACATCTTCTCCTAATACAATACAATTCAGCGAATCTGCTTCCATGTTGAATGGCACGCTTTCATGTAATATAGCGGGATGTGATCTTAATTTTATTCCGGTAGATGCGGAGCCGGTAAATGTTACCACATCCTGTGAGGTAACAAAATCGAGCAAATTACCGGCGCTTCCACATACGAGCTGCAATGCTCCATCTGGTAAAATGTTGGAAGCAATGATCTCTCTGACTACCGCCTCTGTAAGATAAGAAGTAACCGTTGCAGGTTTTACCACTGCAGGTACACCTGCCAGTAAGTTAACTGCAATTTTCTCCAGCATGCCCCATACCGGGAAATTATAGGCATTGATATGAACGGCTACTCCTTCTTTAGGCACCAGTATATGATGCCCCATGAATGTATTTTGTTTGCTCAGATTAATCGGATCACCATCGAGGCAAAATGTTTCATCAGGTAATTTTCTGCGAAGCGATGCGTTGGAAAATAAATTACCGATACCGCCTTCAATATCTATCCAACTATCAATCTTTGTTGCCCCCGACTGGTAACTGATGCTATAAAACTGATCTTTCTTTTCCAGTAAGTGAATAGCCAATGCCCTGAGCATCCTGCCTCTTTCCTGGAAAGTGAGTTTACGTAGTGCTGGATTTCCTTTCTGCCTGGCGTAATTCAGTATCGCTTCAAAATCCAACCCCTTGGTTGTAGCGCTGGTAATTGCTTTTCCGGTTACAGCATTATACAATAACTGACCATCGCCATCCCCTTCTATCCAGTTACCGGTGATATAATTTCCTAATTTTTGCATAGCATTCTCGTTGTGGGGGGCTAAGGTAAGGAATGATAAGAAAATGGAGGTTTAATATTCATGTTTACTTTTAAGCAGGAAATGCAAATTGAACTCTCATTTTAATATATGTTTATTACCACGAATAAGAAAAACATTCTTTCATTCGTGGCTTGTTACTTCAACCCCTGCTGGCGCAAGTGTTCCCCTCTAAGAGCTGAGTATTTTTTATGCTAATGTTGATGGGATCACTTGATGCCTTTTTAAGATGGAAGGTCTGCGACCGGGTTAGGAGTACAAATGCTCAATATCAATCAATCCTTTTCTTGTTGTGTAATAATCAATAGCACTGCTCTAAACATAATCCTGCGGTTCATAAACAATTCCTGCCCTTACCGGGTTTTCATGCAGGTAATCCAGTTTTTGTTTGAGCATTGCAGTAGTACTCAATTCTATTGATGATTGTCTTGTTGCCAGAATTGAAAATCCTTATTGTTGCTATTTCTTTTACCTGCTCTTTCAAACATATAGATCATCCACTGCCTTCTGCTTTCTTTTGGATTATCTTTAATTGCCTGAACAATTTGTTTGCTCGTATATTTTTTTAAGTCTCTTAAAATATTGCTGATAATAAAATCCTTTTTTGCACTCATAATCAAATGCACATGATTGGTCATGATTATCCATGCATTTAATGGCATTCCTTTTTCCCTGCTGCAGTGCTTTAAACTTTCTACGAGAATATCTTTATACTCATTTCTTGTTAATGCATCGATCCCCGCCTGAATGACCAGTCGGGCAGGCATTCAACTACACTGAATGTGATGAAGTGGGGCAATTGATCATCGCCTGTTTTATATTTAGTAGACATAGGGGTATTTTACTACTAATTTACATTATACTTAGAATGGGAATTGGGGTTCTGACCCCGATGCAATCGGGCGAACTTAAAAGGCACAAGTGATACCGTGAGCAGTTGATAAAAATACTTGAAAGCTGGGCGGGAACACTTGCGCCAGTAGGGGGTGGCATATTTCTTCCATGTTGATTGTTGTGCCGATATTTACCCGGTTTGAACTTCCATCCTTTACAGGAGAGCCGTTACCTCATAGAGATAAAAAGCTTAAGTAATTTGCAGTGCTGTTTTAAAAAAGCCCAAAAAAAATACATAGCTGTTGTAAATATTATTTTTTTTTTCAAATAATTTATCTAGATTGTTAAAGAATTTGTACATCTCCAATCACCTGCTTTTGAAAAATTTTATGTTTCTACCTCTTCTCCCCAAGTAAAAATTGAAAAGCATTTTTATATCCTCTTGAATTTATTGCAACATCCTTGCATAGCCGCATTTTTGTTATTAACTTATTTATTTACTATCAAACTACTGTAATGAAAAAAAATCAACCCTTTTTAACGACAACTAATTTGCCGAAAACTTCAATTAATGCTCCGTTATTACTACGTCTCACTGTTTTCCTTTTATTATTCGTTTGTATTACCCAAATAAGTTTCGGACAGAGCAACCCCGATATACCAGACTTTGCCAAATTTAAATTGAACAAAGAAGAATTCATGGCTCGTCGTTCAGAGGCAATAGGATTTAGAAGAGGCATTGAAAAAAATATACCCTTTGACCCCTCTAAACGTATAGTCGCAATCAGGCAAATGGAAGAACAGAAAATGCGTTTAGCTTCAAGGACTAATACCAATCATAGAAATGCACTTTCAGCCTGGACTGAGATCGGGCCAAACCCGATACCAAACGGGCAGGTTGTAAGTGGCCCGCAGTTACCAGTTTCAGGAAGGACGATTTCGATTGCTGTACACCCTACAAATCCAGACATCCTGTATGTTGGTACAGCACAAGGGGGCCTTTACCGTTCGCTCAACGGAGGTACAACCTGGGTGCCACTTCTGGACAATGCCTTGAGTTTAGCTGTTAATACCGTGGCAATTGCAGCTTCTCAACCAAACACAATATTTGTAGGTACGGGTGAAGCAAATTTTTCAGCAGATAGTTATTTTGGTGTAGGTATTTACCGGATTGATAATGCCAATTCAGCAACACCAACAATTACCGGCCCTATCGGCAGTAGTGTCTTTACAGGACGTGCCGTTAGTAAGATTGTGGTGCATCCTACTGATCCAAATATCATTTTTGCCGGATCCGCTTCTGGTATCGGCGGAATTGGTGCTGCATCAAATAATTCACTTGCTAATCGGGGCCTTTTCCGGTCAACAAATGCACTCAGTGCTTCTCCGACATTTACGCAATTGACTTTAACAGGTTTAGCTGCACAAACCCGAAACATTGTTGATATGGTAATGGATCCGGGTAATCCTGATAGGGTACTTTGTACTGTCGGAGATTCATTTAGTGCCGGTGAAGGCGGAGTTTACTTATCGACAAATGCGTTAGCTGCAATCCCAACCTTTGTTCGCACATTTACTGCAGGTGTTGGAACCACTGCTTCAAGAACTGAATTAGCATTGCACCGAAGTGTCGGAGGAGTGGTAACAGTGTTTGCTGCTTCGGGATTTAACGGGGGTACCGTTCAGCGATCTGTAGATGGTGGCGCAACCTGGATTCAGCGAATAGACAATAATTTTTGCGGAGGGCAATGTTTTTATGACATCGCAGTAGAGGTTGATCCGACCAACGCAGACCGGGTATATTTGGGCGGTGTTGGAACAACTACAACTTTTACAATTTCTAACGATGGAGGTACCTCTTTTACCAGTAGCGCAAGCGGGTTACATACCGATTCACATGTTATTACTGTTGCCCCATCGCTGGCAACAACAATATATTTCGGTTCAGACGGTGGAATTTATAAATCTACCGATGCCGGTGCTACCTGGGCATCATTAAACAACAGTACCTTCCGGGCAACTCAATTCATGAGTCTTGCCATACATCCTATTGATCCTAATTTTACAATTGGTGGAACACAGGATAACGGCACCAATTTTTATCAACCGAATGGAACATGGACCAGGGCTGATTTTGGTGACGGTGGTTATTCGCTAATTGACCAGGGTGCTATTAATAACGTAAATGTAGACATGTATCACACTTACTTTAATAACACCTCTTTGAAGGGTTATGCAACTGTGTCTTTAACAGCATCTGCTACTGAAGGTAACTGGGTATTCCGTGGTTGTAATAGCGCAGCAGGTAATGGTATTCCTTGTGGTGGAGCCGTATTGTTTTATGCACCTATAGAACAGGGGCCCGGTTCTCCAAATACTGTATATTATGGTGCGAACATATTATATCGTTCTGCCGACAAAGGTTTGAATCACACGGCTGTGAGTCAAAATCTAACGAATCCGATAAGTGCTATCGGAATTTCTCCACAAAATGATAATGTCAGAATTGTTGGGCAATCCACCGGTGGTATTTTTGGAACAATTACCGGTTCAGCTATATTAACTGATCTTGATGCTGGCAATGTTATACCAAATAATTTTATAGCCCGGGCAGTCATTGACCCTAACAATGTTAATACAGCTTATGTTACTCTTTCGGCTTTTGGTGTTGTAAATGTTTGGAAAACAACAAATTTCAACAATGCGGCACCAACCTGGACTGCTGCTGCAACTGGCATTCCAAATGTTCCGGTAAACGCATTTGTTGTTGACCCGGCAAACTCGAATAATTTGTTTGCCGGCACTGATATTGGCGTATATACATCTGCTGATGCAGGAGTTTCCTGGATTCCTTTCGGAACAGGTTTACCTATAGTTGCTGTTTTTGATATGGCGATCCATCCGGTAACTCAAATACTCCGAATTGCTACCCATGGACGTGGTATGTGGCAAATTCCGATTGGAGGAGTAGTTTGTAATGTATCAGGTTCTGGTACAACAACCCCTGTTACCTGTTTTGGAAATACCAATGGTACAGCAACAGTTACGCTTACTGGCGATGGTTCAGGGGCACCAGGTACTTATACTGTTGATGGAGGAGCACCCCAGGCGTACGCAACCAATCCGTTTACTGTTACAAATCTTGCAGCAGGCAACCATACCATCATTGCTACAGTTACTGCAGGCGGCTGTGTATCATCGGATATTATAGTAAATGTGGGAACTCCGGCAACATTTACTGCTTCAATTACTAAAAATAATCTAAGCAGTTGCAGCGGTGGCCTTCAGGATGGCAGTATTACGGTAACGCCTGCAGGAGGAGTTGCTCCTTACACTTATGCATGGACAGGTATCACAGGCTCGGGTAATCCTGCGACTACGGTTTATTCTAACCCCGGAAATGTATCATCAATTACCGGATTGAATTACGGTTTTTACAATGTAACGATTACGGATGCAGGCGGATGTGGCAGTGTAACAATCTCAAATATTCACGTTCAGTTTGCCTATGCAGTATTTGTAACAAATAGTGGTAGTGCTTCCAGCGCATGCGGTAATACAGGATCTGTTATTCTGTATGGTAATGCGGGTATATTGCCATATAGCTTTGCATTAAGTGCAGGTTCAGGACAACCTACACCGGCACCCGGTGCATTCCAGGCAGGTAATACGTTTACCGGATTGGCAGCAGGTCCTTACACCGGGTTTATTAAAGATGCAAGTGGGTGTGTTAGTCCAAAAAATATTACTGTTGGCACCATCACAGCAGTAGTGGCAAATCCATTTGCAGTTGCATCGAGCAGTTGTAATGCAGATGGATCTATCCAGATCTTTAAGACCGGCGGAGTTGGACCATTTACGTATAGCCTGAATGCAGGCGCATACCAGTCAAGTAACTTCTTCCCCGGATTAGCAGCGGGCCCTTACACAGCTAATGTTAAGGATGCCAATGGTTGTATCGGATCAGCACCTGTAACATTAGGTCAGGGTGCAGCACTTACGGTTACAGCGTTTAAGACAAACACAGGAAGTTGTTTATCGAATGGTAGTATCCAGGTTAATGTAACAGGTGGAGTAGCTCCATATACGTACAGCATTAATGGCGGTTTATACCAGGTAAGCAATTCGTTCAGCGGATTGGGAGCCAGCACGTATGCAATTTCAGTGAAAGACTTCAAGAATTGTACAGGTTCTCTAAACGTTACGATCAATGTAAACACGATCACTGTTACAGCATTTGCATTATCTGCAACGAGTTGTGCAAGCAATAACGGAAGCATCCAGTTGTTTCGTACAGGTGGAACGGGCCCTTACACATACAGCATAGATGGTAATATTTACCAGGCAAGCACGATCTTCTTAGGTCTTGCAGATAGCACTTATGATGGTTATGTAAAAGATGCCTTTGGATGTGTCGGAGTATTGAACGGAATCGTGGTAGGTCCAACAGGTTGTGCACCACCACCGATTGCTGGTACATTTACAAAGGCTAAAGCAGTAAAGGTTTCCGAAACTGATCTGTTAAAAGTTGAGGTCTATCCTAATCCAACTGCTACAGCATTTACATTGGTATTGTCAGGAAACAATACGGGTGAAGTTACCATTATAGTAAGAGATATTATGGGACGAAAAGCATTTGAAACAACCGGGCCGGGAAACAAAGCATATAAATTTGGCAATGGTTTTATGGCAGGGGTATATACGGTCCAGGTTTTACAAGGCAGTAATAAACAAAGTATCAAACTGGTGAAGAAATAATGAATGTAAAATATAGAATGTAAAATGTAAACCGGAAGTTATTATTTGAGTATAGTTCACCTCCGTTTTGCATTTTACATTTGATATTTAATATTTTATACCGATTATACTAATATTTAATCCAATGTTGTTTCCCATCGGCATAATACCATCTAAGATTTAAACGTACTCTTTTGGACTACTTTTTAAATCAAGATGCTATTACATTCCAAACTGCCTGAGGTGATGTGTTACATGTTTATAATGCAGTAAAATCCATTCATCAAAATTCAACATACCGAAAACCGGATGTAAAGATTTTCTTTCGGGAGTATCTTTAAAAAATATTTCAAAATTTTCTACCGCTTCATGGAGATTCTCTACCGCTTCGTTATAAGATTGATATTGAAATGGCAGTGGCTCTTCACCAATAATAGTAACAGGAGCTTTTGTATTTTCTCTAAAAATTTTATCACTTAAAAGAAATTCTTTATACTTCGGTAAATGTTCTTCGGGGGTTACTAAATCAAATATTATCTTTTCAGTTGATACATTAAAAATTGCAGCCAGATGCTCAACCATTTGCTGGGCATTCATTTTACCCCATTTTGCATTTGTTTCGGAAGTGATATTATTCAACAAAGAAAAAAGATCATTTTTAATAAATGTCAGTTTCTCCTCATGCATGATATTTATTTAGAAGTATATGGTAAAATTAAATTGCAAGGATTGTTTGGTTGTAAAACTACTTTCCTGTGTTGGTTCTTTCTTCCATTCTTTTATCGATCTCGGCACATAAAGATTCCAGTATCTCGGCAACAGAACCTTCTCCTTTTATTAAAACAACTTTATCAAATTGTTTATAATAATCAGAAACAGCCTCGGTCTTATTTCGATATTCACCTATTCTGGCTTTTATAACATGGTTATTGTTGTCATCGCTGCGACCACTGGTTTCGCCACGTTTTTCAAGACGTTTAATTAATTCCTCTTCGCTTACATCCAGTGCAAGCATTACAGCAATTGATGCTTTTTTAAGGTCCAGTAATCTATCCAAAGCTTCTGCCTGTGTTGCAGTTCGTGGAAAACCGTCAAACAAAAATCCCCTTACATGCTGATTTTCATCTAATGCAGAGCTGATCATGCCAATTACAACTTCATCAGGTACAAGTTGTCCCTTATCCATGAAATTTTTGGCTTCCTGTCCCAATGGGGTATGGCGTGCAATTTCTGAACGTAGCAGATCGCCGGTACTGATATGCTTTAGTCCGTACCTTGCAATCAACTTTTCACTTTGCGTACCCTTACCACTGCCCGGAGGTCCAAATAGTATTAAATTAAACATAATTGCTTACTAAGCTTATAATTGATAATGAGTTTTTTACTTAATTAAAAAAGCAGCAAATATAATTAAGCATAATAAAACTTGAATATTTAAGCCTAAAAGTAATGACCAATACAGCGTAAATGATAGTTTTAGTATAGTAAATATAATATTCAGTACTCATATAGCCTTATTTGTAGCCATTTTTTGATAAAAAAAATTAAACAAGCGCATTTTTAGTCGCTTTTTATAGTCATTTCAATAAGAAATCTGGAATGATCAAAAAATAATTCAACTTTTCGCTATCGGGCGTATCAGGATACGTTTGAAAAGGAAAAGTAATAAAAAATAAACTTTAGACATTAAAAATGCATCAACTCTTTGTTATCCTGAGCCTAACAATTACTTTTGCCAATAACCAACAGCTCAAATACCTTTTGTCTTATGGGTAAACTTAAACTCAGCCATCTTGCTGAAACATTGATCGCTTCAGAAATTGTACGACTGGGTGCAAATATTAAGGAAAAGATCAGGAACGGAGCACAAATATTCAATTATACCATTGGCGATTTTGATTCTTCTCAATTTCCTATTCCCAAATTGCTCGAGGAAGAGATTATTCATGCTTATAAAGAAGGAAGAACAACCTATCCTGCTGCAGAGGGCGAATTGGTTCTGAGAAAAGCAGTCTCAGGTTTTATTGAAAAATATCAGGGGGTAAAATATTCAGAGCAGGAAATACTTATTTCAAACGGAGGCAGGCCGCTTATTTATGCTATTTACAGAACTATAATAGATAAAGGAGATAAAGTAATATACCCGGTGCCTAGCTGGAACAACAATCATTATATACATTTTTCAGAAGGGGAACATATTGTTGTTGAAGCAACAAAAGAAAATAATTTCATGCCTACTGCAGCACAAATAGCTCCACATATTAATGGAGCCTCTTTATTGGCATTGTGTTCACCGCTTAATCCAACCGGAACTACATTTAATAAAGAAGAACTTACAGCTATTTGTGACCTGGTCATTAAAGAAAATCAACAACGAAAAGAAGGAGAAAAAAAACTTTACCTCATGTATGACCAGATATATTGGGCACTTACATTTGGTGAAACAAAACATTATAACCCGGTAGCATTGCGGCCTGAAATGAAAGACTATACCATATTTGTAGATGGGATCAGTAAAGCATTTGCCTCAACCGGGGTAAGGGTTGGCTGGTCAATGGGGCCTGAGGAAATTATTGTAAAAATGCGTTCGTTAAATAGTCATATAGGCAGTTGGGCGCCCATGGCAGAACAGCATGCAGTTGCAAAATTTCTTATGCAGGATGAAGCTGTTCAGCATTACCTTGTTCATTTTAAAAAAGAAGTTGATTTCCGTTTAAGAAAAATTTATGAAGGTTTTCTGCAATTAAAAAATGAAGGTTTTTCAGTTGATGCTGTGGTTCCGCAGGCAGCAATATATTTAACAGTGCAGATTAACCTGATTGGTAAAAGAACAGTGGAAGGAATATTTTTAAATGAACAAACCGATGTAACAGAATATCTTTTAACAGAAGCAAAACTTGCATTGGTACCTTTTAGTGCTTTTGGGGCAGGTAAAGAAAGTAACTGGTATAGAATAAGTGTAGGTTGTTGTAAAAAAGAAGAAATTGAAACGGTAATTAAACAATTAAAAGAGGCATTAGTAAAACTTACTTAATTCAAATTATTCAGGAATAAAAAAGAGATATCTTTTTTTTCCCGGATTATTTTTTTGATATCAATCGCCTTGTTGGATATTTTATATTTATTCAAATCAATCAATTCGTGTGCTTTTACAAAGTTATCTAAACGCTCTACCCAAAAAAGTAAATCGTGCAACATAGCCACTTCTTGCTCAATTGCAAG
Organism: Ferruginibacter sp.; assembly: GCA_031422055.1. Classification (GTDB taxonomy): domain Bacteria; phylum Bacteroidota; class Bacteroidia; order Chitinophagales; family Chitinophagaceae; genus Ferruginibacter. The sequence continues at coordinate 24,456 of JANOPU010000155.1, read as the reverse complement.
AGGTGTCATTAATTCCTGCTTGAATAAAACCAATAAATCCCTGTTCGAATTGTTCATAAATTATTCAAATAATAAATTCACTTTCAGTAACCGATCATCCCTTGCTTATTGGGGCAACCACACTGCCCTTTTTTTGAGGAAGAACAACCGGTATCACACAAAAAAAAGGCTATTAAAAACTGTAATAATATTCTTTTAATTTCTTTCATGTATTCAGATTACTAAATTAAACTATTTTCAGTAATAATTATTGCATATTTTAATTGATTGTGGATAAAATTAACAAAATAAATGCCCCAGTTCGGATATTGGTTGCACCCCTTGATTGGGGGCTGGGACATGCTACCCGTTGTATTCCAATCATTAATGTGTTAAAAGAACACAACATTGAAGTGATAATAGCTGCAGATGGGCTTGTAGCAGTAATACTACAAAACGAATTCCCTTCCTTAGTAATTTTACCATTAAAAGGCTACAAAATAAATTACAGCAAAAGCAAAATGTTTTTTTTTATAAAAATGCTGGCGCAATTTCCATTTGTAATTGCATCGATTTATTATGAAAAAAGATGGCTGAAAAGAACAGTGGCAAGATATAAAATTGATGCAGTGATATCGGATAATCGTTTTGGCCTATACCTGAATAAAACACCATGCGTATACGTTACACACCAGCTTTATATTCAAACCGGAAATCGGCTGCTCAATAAAATAGCGCAATTAATACATTATCATTTCATAAATAAATATAATGAATGTTGGGTACCTGATTCTGAAGGAGTTCAAAATCTTGCAGGAAAACTATCTCACCCGGTAGTATTCCCCGAAATTCCTGTAAAATATCTTGGCGTTTTATCAAGGTTTAAAATAATTCAAACAGAAATAAAATACGATCTGCTTATTCTGCTCTCGGGACCTGAGCCTCAAAGAAGCCTATTTGAAAATATTCTGATGCATCAGCTTACAAATTATGAAGGAACAGTTGTATTGGTAAGGGGGTTACCTGAAAAAGCGAATATATTGCATTTAGAAAATAAAAATCTTATCGTCCACGATCATTTGGCTGCTGATTCTTTAAATAAACTAATTCAACAATCTGAAAATATTATTGCACGATGCGGCTACTCTACTGTTATGGATCTGGTTACTCTTAAACACAAAGCAATCCTGGTTCCAACTCCAGGTCAAACTGAACAGGAATATCTTGCAAAATACTTGATGGAAAATAAATTATTTTATACCTGCAGCCAGGAAGATTTTTTATTACAAGAAGCACTTGATAATGCCACGAAGCATTGTTTTTCCGATGCAACCGGAATGAAAGAAATTCAAAAAGAAGTGATACTGGAATGGATCAGGGGATTGCGTAAATAGCTCAGACTCTTGCAATAAAAAAGCCTTTACTGTTTTTATTACTGCTGCCAACAATACTTCCGCTATTTTCTGCATGAATTAAAAAATTGGCTTTAGTTGCCAATGATTCCATTGTTTCAATTATAGACTTAAAGCCAGGCGTTCCTTCACAAAAGATCAACAGGTCTGTTTTATTTTCTTTGATACATCTCTTAATATTGTCAATGGTTGAAAGCAAAACTTTTATATCAGTATTATCAACAGCCATCCTGCCTGTTACTATAAGCGGAATGGATGCATGTTTTATTAAATGGATCATTTCATCAAATCGTTCCTGTCCGGCAATAATGATGGTTTGTAAAGGTTTATTTGATCGTTGCCTGTAGGCTACCATTTTATTAAATAAAAGAACTATACGGGCAACCAGCATACTGAAGCCTATAGATGCTTTTAAAAATAATAAGGTCAGGTTATTGTTTTTGTAATGCTTGGTAACAAATATATTCATAGCGCAATAGAAAGTACGGATATAATCATAAGATTTTTTTTGTGTACTTTCTCCTTTAAAATGTATAATGGTAGTATCTGCAAAATAATAATTCTTACTTCCCGCTTTTTGCATCCGGTAACATAGGTCTATATCTTCCCCATACATAAAATAATCTTCGTCAAATCCTTCTACCATATTAAGCACCCTGCTGCTTACCATCATATATGCTCCTGCTAATACATCAACTTCATTGTTTTGTTTATCACTTAAATGCCCTGCATAATATTTTGCGAAGTATTTTGATGCAGGAAATAATGAGGCAAGCCCGGTCAACTTATAAAATGTAGCAGCGGTAGTTGGAAAAGATCTTTTACTTTCCTTTAAGTATTTTCCTGATCCATCAATCATTCTAACACCAAGTGCTCCCACATGCTCGTGCGTTTTAAAAAAGGCCAGGCATTTTTCAAAACAGTCTTCCGGAACAATTGTATCAGGGTTTAAAAAAAGAACCTGTACTCCTTTTACTTCTTTTAAAACGCTGTTGTTTGCTTTTGCAAAACCGTCATTAGAAGAATTCCATCTAAAGATTACCTGTGGAAATTTATTTTCCAGATAAGCCTTGCTGCCGTCAGTCGAATTGTTATCTACTACAAATATTTCAGCATCAATTGTAGCACAGGCTTTGATCACAGAACAAAGGCATTGTTCCAGAAAATATTTTACATTAAAATTTACTATGATGACAGATAGATCCAATCGTTACTATTTAAATACGAAATACGAGTTTTTATCGCAGCCTTCAAAATTTACCACGCGGAAAGAGTTAAATTATAAATGAATAAAACAATACTAATTTTATTATCCCGATTTTTTCCAGCATCCAGCATCCATTAACCAGTATCACTTCTCCTTGTTATCTTTGCGCCATGTACAAAACAACCCTGATAAACTGCGTGCAGGCAGGTGCAGCACAATTACAGCATTTTTTTAATGGAAAATTTACAATCTCCAATAAAGAGGGCATGAATAATCTTGTTACTGAAGCCGATCATGCGGCAGAAAAAGCCATCATTGATGTAATACAAAAAGACTGCCCCGACCATTTTATTTTGAGCGAAGAAACGGGAGAAATAAAAACCAACAGTGAATTCAAGTGGATCATTGATCCAATAGACGGTACAGTAAATTTTGCCAACGGGATTCCTCTTTGTTGTGTTAGTGTTGCACTTGAAAAGAACGGGAATATGACCATGGGTGCCGTTTATAACCCCTTGATGAATGAATTCTATTTTGCCCAAAAGGGATCAGGCGCATATTTAAACGATAAAAAAATATCAGTTAGCCAAAAAGAATCTGTAATAAGTAGTTGTCTTGTTACGGGTTTTCCATACACATATCTTGATGAACCAAACGGACCAATCCAGGTTTTTGAAAAGCTCATACGCAAGGGTGTACCAGTTCGTAGATTGGGAAGTGCGGCTATAGACCTTTGTTGGGTAGCTGCCGGCCGCTTTGACGGTTTTTATGAACATAAATTACAGGCGTGGGATAGTGCTGCCGGGTTTCTGCTTGTTGAAGAAGCAGGTGGAAAAGTTACGGATTTTACAGGTGATCACTATTCACCATATCAACCACATTTGCTTGCAACGAATGGAAAAATTCATGATGAACTACTTGGTATAGTAAATGGTAAACCATTTTAATGCAAGATTTTATTATCTATGATTAGCAATTTCATGACGTAACATACCGAACAACATCATACTTCATATATTTATAAATCATTCATAAAAAAATGCCTGAAAGAACAGAAATATCAGTCTTGGGAGAATTTGGCCTCATAGACCGCCTCAATAATAATAATGAAATAAAAAATGCATCTACTATCCTCAGCATAGGTGATGACGGTGCGGTTATTGATCATTTCGGCAGACAAACAGTTATTTCAACAGATATGCTGTTGGAAGGAATTCATTTTGATCTTTCCTATACACCATTGAAACACCTGGGATATAAATCAGTAGTTGTTAATATCAGTGATATATATGCCATGAATGCTATTCCTACACAAATATTAATGAGTATTGCTTTCAGTAATCGTTTCAGTGTAGAAGCATTGGATGAATTTTACCAGGGCGTATATGCTGCCTGCGAAAAATATGGTGTAGATCTGATAGGTGGTGATACCAGTACTTCTCAACGTGGTTTTGTAATAAGTGTGACTGCCATTGGAGAAGTTGCCCCGGATAGTTTTGTAAAAAGAAGTGGTGCAAATATAAAAGATCTCATCTGCATTAGCGGGGAGCTTGGTGGAGCATTTCTGGGGCTGACCTTACTGGAAAGAGAGAAAAAAATATTTGAGGAAACCGGTGCACAGCCTGATCTTGAAGGACAAGCTTATATCGTTGGCCGTTTATTGAAACCCGAAGCAAGAAAAGACATCATAGAATATTTTACAGAAGCCGAGATCTTACCTACAAGTATGATAGATGTAAGTGACGGGCTTAGCAGTGAACTGCTTCATATCTGCAAAAAAAGTAACACGGGCTGTGTATTGTATGAAGATAAACTTCCATTCAATGACGAAATGAAAGAATTTGCATATAAATTAAAATTGGATCCTACTGCCTGTGCTTTAAGCGGTGGGGAAGAATATGAATTATTATTTACGATTGCACAATCCGATTTTGAAAAAATAAAAACAAATCCTGCTATCAGTATCATAGGGTATATCACAGAACCTGAGCACGGGAAAAAAATTATTACCCGTGCAGGAAATACATACGATCTTGTTGCACAGGGCTGGAATCATATGAGCTAATTTTCAAAACAGTAATTAAGCCGGTCAATCATACATCCCGTAACCGCTTCAGCCATCTGAACAGATGAGATATGATCATTCACTCCATTTAAACAGCGGGAAAATAAAAACGTTGGTTTATTTTTTTTATTAAACAAACCCGAAATATTATTACTATAGCAAAGGAATAATATCTTCCCTGAAAAATTTGTTTGAAAAAGTATATGGCTTCTTTTTCCAAAAGCATCCATTACCACCTGCAAATAAGTATAAGGGTTTGTTACATCAAACCTGTTAGCCATAGATTCATCTATGATTTTTTTTGAAAGTTTTACAATTGTATAATTCTCAATAATAACCTGCGACGGCTTGATGACCACCTGTTCACCTATCGAAAATTGCTGGGCACAAATTGTTAAATTAGTTACCAATAGCATTATTGGCAAAATAATCATTACAGTTTTCGTTTTCATAATTTTCATTTAATTGCTTATCATTTTGCAGACTGTTCCAGTCTACTTTATTTAAAAATATTATGGTAATACTTTCTCCCATATTTTTTTTAATACTAACCTGACAGGTTCTGTTTCTGGCATCAACGATTCTATCATGGGGCATCCTGTCAGTTAAACAATTAAAAATTCCGCACCGGAATCCTATACCTGTTTTACAATGATCTTGTTTTTTATTAGCTATTTGAATACAAAGTTCATATGTACAGGAATTAGATAAAATATCAGACATGTATTTTGTTCCTTTAACCATATCATTCCATATTTTCAAACTGCAAAAGATCATATCCTTTCCCTCGGGTGTTTGTGAAACAGTAAATATTCCATCTTCGGTAAAAATGCTTATTTGAGAATCATTCTGTGCGAATGAAAAATAAGGCAACAGATATAACAGGTTTAAGAAAAAATAGGTTCTTATCATAACTCCTTTTAATAATGAGGTTTTACTTTTAAAGGAGTAAAATTCAATAAAATATTTTTTAAAAAATAGATTTTGGTGTGATGATTATTCAGTCAGAAGATAATTTTATTCAGTTGAAAAAGGCCAGGAATTCAGGGGATTATACTCAACAAAATATTGTTTTTTTCTTCCGCTTTTAATGTTAAAAAACCTTTTTTGCAATGAAAGTATTCTATAATTTTATGCCTTAATCAGTACAAATATGAAAAGAAATAAAAATGGTTTAACCTGTAAATTTAAAATCGGGAGCTACATTCGTAAATGGAGAAATATTAAAGACATCAAGCAAAAAGATCTGGCTGCAGCGTTGCAGATATCAGAAGCTGCTGTTAGCAATATTGAAAATGATCTTACAAATATTACCGTAGGGCAATTAGATGAGATCTCAATCGCATTAAATATTTCCATTGAACAATTACTCACTGATCCTCAGGAAAAATACAGGATCCCGCCTGCAAATATAAATTCAATGGTTGTAAAAGAAGATCAGCAACTGCTTGAAAAAGAATTGCTAAACTCCATTATAACAAGCATGGAAAAAAAAGATGAGCAACTGCAGGTGATCATGCAGAATTTTTTACATGCTATGGCAACATTGATGCAACAGGAAAAAAAAATAATTAATTCTTCCAAACAGGCAACCTCCCGGGCGTAAAAGGAACATTATTTTTTTCCATGATATTTTCCAGTTCCCTGGCCTGGTCGCCTACTTTTTTTAGTTCATCCAAAATATTGGCAACCATTCCTGCAACAACTTCATATGATTGTATGTATGTAGCAGTTGGTGCTGATGTGGTATTCCATAAACTACCGGAAATGTCGTTTATCCTGCTTCTGATAGAAGTAGGGGATACTGATTCGTATTTAGCACGCAATGCATCTCCATTAATATTACGGTTGATCCATTCCAATTTGCTTTCAATAGCCAATACCATTTCATAAGCGCTCAATGACAATTGCGAGGATTCTAATGCCGCTTTTTTATAGTATGCTATTTTTCCCTGCAATTCGCTTCTAAAAGCATTGGCACCGGCAACTGTTCTTTGTAGTTCTGCCACTTTTTTATTAAATGCATTGAGTGTAGTTTTATTTGCGCCTGTTATCTCTGTATTGTTCAATGCAATACAATTAAAGGATTGTGGTGATACCAATTCTATAAATTTTCCATCCTCAAATTTGTTAAGGGAAACTTTATAAGTACCCGGAACTGCCATGTAGCCTTTATTATCACTTGCCCATGGAACACTTAAATCCGGTGCAGATAATGAAACAGGTTCAGGCGAAGGATAGCGGAAATCCCAAACCACACGGTTAACACCTTTATTGATATTCTTTTTTATTTTTCTTACCACATTATTTTCTTCGTCTGTGATGATGAATACCAGGTATGCATCAGGTTGCAATGTTTCTTTACGCAAAGAATCAATAGCAGGCATGTCAAAATCTTCTCCTTTTTTCTGTTTTTCTTTTTCTGTTTCCCTTCTTTTTTGTGCCAGTGTTTTATGATCTTCCTTAATAAAATAAGTAATAACCGCTCCAACTTCAGGATTGGGCGTTGTATAATAACTATCACCCTGGAAGCCTTTGCCCGGGTAACCCAGCGGACTTGATTGAATAAACATCAATGCATCTTTAACCGGAAAAATAATAGCTGGCTTTTGGAGGTTATCCTTACCCATATTACGTAAAGCTGTATAATTATCAAGGATGTAAATTCCCCTTCCAAAAGTAGAAACCACCAGGTCGTTTTCCCTTTGCTGTATTTCAATATCGGTAATAGATGCAGGAGGAATACCCATTTTCAGTTGTATCCATTCTTTACCTCTGTTATTAGAAAAGTAAATGCCAAACTGGGTTCCTGTAAATAAAAGATCAGGATCAACGTGATCTTCTGCTAATGAATACGTACTTCCTTTTTCCGGAAGATTACTGTTTAATGAATTCCATGTTTTTCCGCCGTCTGACGTTTTAAATAAAAATGGTTTGTAATTACCTCCATTTACATTTTCAAAGGCTGCATAGCCTACCAGTTTATTATGAGATGATAAAACAATACTCGTTGCTCTTGCATATTCGGGTAATCCGGGTAATGCAACTGTTCTTGTCCAGTTTTTTCCGCCATCCACAGTATAAAATAAAAGTCCGTCGCCTGATCCCGCAAATAAAATATTTTCATCTAATGGAGATTCAGCAACAGCAGATATCTGCGCCATGGAACCTTTTGAAGCCAATTCGTCCATACTCCAAGCCCGGTTCATGAGTTTTTGCATTTTTTTGGGTACCCCCCTGGTAAGATCCGGACTGATCTCAACCCATGAATTTCCCTGGTCGTTAGTACGAAATAATTTATTTGCTCCAAAATATAGCCGCTTATGATCATGTTTTGAAATAAGTAGCGGAGAACTCCAGTCGAAGCGATAGGTCGAATCATTCAGTTCAACTGGTTTAATATTCACTTCTTCACCGGTACGTTTATCAAACCTTACCAGGCCTCCATTCTGCGATTGTGCATACACGTAATTTCCTTCTTTCCAGTCAACCTGTGTTTCAAAACCATCTCCACCTGTTGTAATAAACCAGTCGCTGTTGGCAATTCCTGCATTATTCCTTGTACGTGATGGGCCGGCAAAACTATTGTTGTCTTGTGTGCCGGCATACACATAATAAAACGGGTAAGTATTATCGGTAGATACTTTATAAATTTCGGCAATTGGCAGGTTTGCTTTAAAAGCCCAGGCTTGTGCACCGTCCCATGATTCATACACACCGCCATCACAACCTGATAATAAATGATTCGTATTTGAAGGGTCTATCCAAATCACATGATTATCTACATGCTTGTATTTTTCGCCCAGGTTTCGCCATGTCTTTCCGGCATCATCTGAAACTTTATTAAAAACATCCATACTGTAAACCTTATTCTCATTTACAGGATCACAAAATATTTTTTGCATGTAAAAAGGATAAGAAGAGTTATAACTGCTCTGCTTTGTCCAGCTCGCCCCCCGGTCGGTGCTCCTGTATACACCACTTTCTTCTTTCGATTCCACCATCGAATAAATAATATCGGGGTTTACAGGAGAAATTGCCAGGCCGATCCTTCCAACATCTTCGCCGGGAAGCCCTTTCATTATCTTTTGCCAGGTGGATCCGCTATCAGTTGTTTTATAAATAGCTGTTTCAGCGCCACCACGGATGCCGGTATATAAATTACGCATGCGTTGATGCGCCACCGTGTATAATGTCAGAGGGCTTCTTGGATCGATATACAGTTCGTAACATCCTGTATAATTACTGATATTCAATACTTTTCTCCAGGTTGTTCCGCCATCCATGGTTTTATAAACTCCTCGTTCTCCTCCTTCTATTCGAAGGTCACCATATGCTGCAACATATACTATCTTAGAATTATTAGGATCAATAACAATTCCGCCAATATGACCGGAATTTTTTAAACCCATATTCTTCCAGCTTTTACCGGCATCTTCACTTTTATAAACCCCATCACCATAAATAACGTTGTTCTGATTATTGCTTTCACCTGTTCCTACCCAAACAATATTGGTATTTCCCGGATCGATCTTTACTGTACCAATAGAATATGATACCTGTCCGTCAAAAACGGGTGTAAAGTTTGTGCCGTTGTTGCTGGTCTTCCAAAGAGATCCATGCCCTGAAGCAACATAGTACTCTGCTTTATTTGAAGGATTTACAGCAATATCCACAATACGTCCGCTGGTTAAAGCCGGCCCGATACTTCTGAATTTAAGGCCTGAAAGAGAAATATTTTTCAGGGAATCAGACGATAAAGCTTTATTGCTTTGCGCTTGTACGTTAAACATAATGAATAAAACAACAATAAATAAACAGCTTTTTTTAACTGACATGGAATATGATTTTGGTAAATTTGAAAAGAAAAATTAATGCTTTTATAGTACAAATAGCCGGTAAAATTATGAAAGGTTAAATAAATATATTGAAATCTTTTATCTCCAGGTTTAAAAACCATAATTAAGATACTTTTAGTTGTCAATTATCGTTTTTACCAAGATAAACTTAACCGGTATAATGATTTTACTGCTTGAATAATAACTAATTTCAACTGAGTATTACCCACAGCCCTTTATGAATAAATTCTTTGCTCTCATATATATATTACTGAATTGCGTTTTTTTTTCCTGCTCGGTGACAAATACATATGTGCCTTCCAAAAATTATTCCCAACAATCTCTTCAGAAAGATTATCTCGTCTTAAAAAATATTCTGGAGGAAAAACATCCATCATTGTATTGGTACCGTACAAAAGACAGCATGGATTATTTTTTCCATAAATACTATGCTGCCATCACTGATAGCATGAATGAACAACAATTTGTATGGCAGGTACTTTCACCTTTGGTAGATAAGATCCATTGTGGCCATACCAGTGTTAGTATGAGTTTGGCCTATTCAAAATGGGCAGAAAACAAGAGATTCCCATCATTTCCTTTATTTTTAAAAGTGTGGAATGATACGATGGCGGTAACGGGTAACCTAAACAGAAAAGACAGTATTTTTAAAAGAGGCACTTTAATAACTTCCATCAATGGCAACTTCAATCATAAGATAATAGAAGAAATGTTTGGGTATTTGCCGGAGGACGGGTATGCAAATAATATCAATTATATCAGGTTAAGTGCGAATTTTCCTTATTTACATCGAAATATTTACGGCATCAGTAAAAAATATACCGTAAGTTATATTGATAGCATGGGAATTGAAAAGACTGATACTTTGCCTGCGTATTTTGTACAAAAGGATTCAACCAAAAAAGACAGTCTTACAAAAGTTGAAAGACGAAACCTCCCCAAAATAAAAAGAATATTACAATATCGTTCGCTTGAAATTGACAGCAGCGGAAAGTTTGCAGTCATGACATTGAACAGTTTTGACAAAGGAAGACTGAGAAGTTTTTTTAGAAAATCGTTTAAGAAATTAAAAAACGAAAAGATAGATAACCTGGTTTTGGACATTCGGAGTAATGGAGGCGGGAAAGTAGAATTATCGACATTGCTTACCAAGTATATTTCACGACGGCCATTTAAAGTAGCTGATAGTGTTTTTTCAAAAGCAGGTTCTCTTGGTCGTTATACAAAATATATAAAAGGAAAATGGTTTAATAATATTGAACTGTTTTTTATTACCCGAAAAAAGAAAGATGGGTTGTATCATATCGGGAAACTTGAAAAGAAATTATATAAGCCAAAAAGAAATAATCATTTTAATGCTGATGTATTTGTTATTACAAACGGCCCAACTTTTTCAGCTGCCTCCTTGTTTTGTAATTTAATAAAAGGGCAACCAGGAGTTACGCTTATTGGAGAAGAAACCGGTGGTGGCTGGTATGGAAACAACGGGATCATGATACCCGATATCAAACTTCCTAATACCAAAGCCAGAGTAAGATTACCGCTTTTCAGGATCGTACAATATAAACATGTTGAAATAAAAGGTACAGGTATCCCTCCTGATATTTATATCCCAACAAATTATGAAGCGCTTTTAAAAGGATATGATAAGAAGATGAAAGTAGTAAAAGGTTTGATTTATGATAAAGTTAAATCAAAGTAATTTTTTGAAATTTGAAGCTAAATTGTGATGTATGATTTATGATGTATGATTGATCACAAACCCATCAGCGTCTTTTAAAAATGGAAATTTAGTTCTTACTTCATCCAGTCTTTCCCGTTGTAATGTAATAGTAAAAATATCTTCTTCATCTGCCATATGGTAAAGTACTTCTCCCAGTGGATCTATGACGAGGCTATTGCCACTGTAGTAAATTTCGTTACCATCATTCCCTACCCGATTTACACCGATAACATAACATTGGTTTTCAATTGCTCTGGCACATAACAATGTTTTCCATGCATGGCTGCGTCTGTCGGGCCAGTTGGCAACATAAACCAACACATCGTATTCATAGAATGTGTTTTCGTTTTTTAAAACAGACTGGCGGGCCCAAACAGGAAACCGCAGGTCATAACATACCTGCATATTTAATTTCCATCCCTTTACGGAAGTGATCAGGCGCTTGTTTCCGCCAGTAAAGTTTTTGTCTTCCCCTGAATATGCAAAGAGATGGCGTTTGTCATAATAGCCAAGTTCGCCATTAGGCATCATCCAGATAAGCCTGTTATAATATTTATTTTCTTCTTCAATGATCAGACTACCTGTTAGTATGATACGATTTTGAGCACTAATTTTTTTCATCCATGCAACTGTTTCCCCATCCATCTTTTCTGCGAGTTTGGCTGCATTCATACTAAACCCTGTATTGAACATTTCAGGCAATACTACTAATTCAGTTTTTTGAAAAAGTTCACCGATCTTATCTTCCAGCATATTGAGGTTGGCTGTTTTACTTTCCCAAAAAAGATTGGTTTGAATGGTACTAACTGTAAGTGTTGACATGCAATACTTTTATAAAGTAATTGAATCGTTATACAAAAATAAAGGTTTTATGAAGCAATTGAGCGGTTCTCTTTAACTGGGTATATAATAAAATAAATCCAGCTATCGAGTCATGGCTGGATTTATTTTTATGCTATAATAATTTCTAATGAATGTCGCTTTCAGATAAAAACTCAATTGACCTGTTTGTTACAAAGTAGCCATATCAATAACAAACCTGTACCGTACATCTCCTTTCAACATTCTTTCGTAAGCTTCGTTGATATCCTTCATGGCAATAACTTCCACATCACTTACAATATTATGTTCGGCACAATAGTCGAGCATTTCCTGTGTTTCGGGTATGCCTCCTATTAAGGAACCGGCCAGGCTTCTTCTTTGAAAAATAAGATTAAATGCTGCGATTGGAGGAGCCGGTGGCGGAACACCCACACAAACCATCGTTCCATTTGTTGCCAGCATACCCAGGTAAAAATTATAATCATGTTCGGCAGAAACAGTATCCAGAATAAAATCAAAATAATTCGCTACTGTTTTTGACTGTTCTTCATCGCTTGTCAATACAAATTTATGAGCGCCTAAACGTTTGGCATCTGCAGCTTTTGAAGCAGTATGGCTCAGCATGGTAACTTCGGCACCCATGGATACTGCCAGTTTAACTGCCATGTGTCCCAGGCCTCCCAATCCAAGTATCCCCACTTTTTGTCCCTTGCCAACTTTCCAATGACGCAAAGGCGAGTAAGTAGTGATTCCTGCACAAAGCAAAGGAGCTATAGCTTCAAGCGGTTGTTTATCAGAAATGTGCAATACAAAATCCTCATGACAAAGTATTTGTTTACTATATCCGCCATAAGTTATTCCACTACCATCTCTTTCCATTCCATTGTAAGAGAACACAGCTCCAGTGCTACAGTACTGCTCCTGTCCATCTTTACAATTATTGCATTCCCTGCAACTATCTACCAAACAGCCGATACCTGCAAGATCTCCGACTTTGAATTTTTTTACATGATCGCCCACAGCAGAAACGCGGCCAACAATTTCATGTCCGGGAACAACCGGATAAACGGTCATACCCCAATCATTTCGTGCAAAGTGGAGGTCGCTGTGACAAACACCACAATACAATATTTCAATTTGTACATCATGTGGCTTGGGGGCTCTTCTGTCTATGGTCCATGCGGTGAGTGGACTTGTTGCATTTTGTGCTGCAAATGATTTTGTTGATGACATTATAATTTTGTTTAGTTGTAATTTATAAAGATGAAATACTTTCTTAACAAATATGTTTGTAACGAAAATAATAAATTGTTATTTATTTTATTGACCTGATTTATGATTTGATCTTTTATCCTTTGGAAATAATTTTTTATTTAACCAATGACTTAAATAAGCACTCCCTATACCAATTGCTGCGCCAGCCAATACATCTGTAGGGTAATGTACACCCAAATACATTCTCGAGTAACCAACAGTTGCAGCCCATGTGTAAGCCGGAAGCGTAACATACCATTTTTTACATTGAATGGATAAACTTGCTGCTGTTGTAAATGCCATTGAGGTATGACCAGAAGGAAATGACTTGCCAGTTTCATTTTTGTATGGAAAAATAACTGTGGGATAATCTTGTGCTGGTCGATTTCTGTCTATGCTGGCTTTTAAAGTTGATGTTACGATCAAATTAATTAAAACAGCACCAAAAACATCATATGATTTGCGCTTTAAAACCGGATCATTTTTTATGAACCCTTCTATCAGAAAAACCAACGGTACTGTTCCGCCTACATAGTATGTTGATGTGCTGGTTATTTTCCAGAAATCACTTTTTGGATATTTTGGATTGATATTTTTAAGTGTATTTATATCCCAATTTTGAGCTGTTGCATTTAAAATACAAAACAACAAAACGATTGCCAGTAACCACTTTTTAATATTCATTAAAATATAATATACAATCAAATAATTAAAAGAAAAATCCTGTTCTGATGGTAAATATATTTACTTCATCGGAAACTCCTTACGATATATTTAAAGCCAGAATATTAAATGGTACAAAATAAATACCCCCGCCATAAACAATATGTATCTTATTTGATGAAGCATTGGCAGATACAGAGGGATCATTTTTTACCCAAACCCTGCCATCATCAAAGAGCCTTTGAATTCATCCGGGATCAATGTAGCAGGTAAAAACTTCCTTTTTCATCAAAAGTACTTCCCTGGTAATGATACCTGCAAATCCATACATACATACCTGCCGGCTGATCTTTGCCCCGGAGTTTTCCGTTCCATCCTTCTGTTATAATTTGAGTAGAGAAAATCTTTTCGCCCCATCGGTTATAAACATTAAAATAATCCAGTCTGGCTGAGCCTGGAAGGATTGGCCTTAAGATGTCATTAAGATTATCATCGTTAGGCGTAAATGCTGAAGGAACATAAAACCCGCCCAGTTCTGTCTTTGCTGTAGCCTTGCCGGGGTTGCTGTTGGGACAGCTTTGCACAGAAGCCAATGCAACAACATCAATGGATGCAGTTTGTGATGGCTGTAAACCACTAACGATATGTGAGGTGCCTGAAATTCCAGAAGAAGGGGTAATATAAGTTCCTCCGTTTACAGAAACTTCGTAACCAGCAGCCCCTGGAACTGCTAACCAGGTGAACGTGATCGTGCTGGCTGTAATATTTATCGCACTTACTACCGGGATTGATAATGGAGGGTATGAACTTACTGAAACGGGTGTTCGTATACTTTTGCACCCGTTAAAAACAGATTCAACATAGAATGTAACATTACCGGTAATTACTGGAGTTAAGAAGCTGTTATCTGAACCCAAAATAGTGCCACCTGCAGGAACATCATACCAGTTATGTGTATGCGTAGCTTGTGGATTTTGAATGGTTAAAGTTACTGAAGTTCCCTGGCAGGCAGTCACACCCGTTACAACCGGTGTATTTACAATGATCACGGTAACATCAACCCGGCTGCGGACACTGGAACATCCTCCATTGACAACTTCAACATAATACGTTGCATCAGCTGTAATAGCAGGTGTAATATATGAAACACCCGAACCTAATATGGTGCCGCCGCTAGCAACACTATACCAGTTATAGATATTTGGCGCCACCGGGTTTTGTACTGCAAGTGTTGCAGTATTTCCCTGGCAAACAGCCACTCCGTTTACAGAAGCTGCGCCTACATTGTTAACACTAACTAAAACAGCTGTACGCACACTGATACAACTGCCATCCACCGCTTCTACATACCATGTAGTTGCAGATGAAACTGCCGGTGTAGTAAATGAAATACCTGTAGACAATGAGGTACCCCCAGTTGAAACATCGTACCAGTTATAGGTAACCCCTGCCTGTGGGTTTTGCACACTTAGTAATGCGGTATTACCGGGACAAACGGTTACTGCGCTAACAACCGGGGAGGTCGGAGCTAACGGAGCAGTCAATGTAATCTGTTGTGTAGCCTGGCAAGGGCCCTGCGAAATTGTCAATATGTAGTTTCCAGCAGCAACATTAACAAGATTTGCGGTGGTCTGCCCTGAAGGTGCCCATAAAAAAGAAAAAGGTGGATTTCCACCGCTAACCGTAGTCGTTACATTACCGGCATTGGGATTGGTACAGACCGGTTGAGTTACGATCATGTTCACATTTAATGTATCGGTAGTAAATGTAAAATATTCATTATGGTTGAGCATAACAGAACTATAGAGCTTGCCAGCGGCAATTGAAAGTGGGTATAAAGAAGTGCCCCCTCTTGGAAAAGCAGGATCTGCAGAAACCATAATATTCTTAACTGTTGCTGGTACGCTTGCCTGATCCACTGAAATTGTCAACGGAAAAACTGTTCCTGTACTGCTGGCTTTCCATATTCGCTGCATTCGTTGTGCAGTTCCATCAAATGCACATTGATTTATAGTAGTGGTTCCTCCATTATCGCCCACCAGTAAAAATGACAGGTCATTGGAAAAAGAGTTAGTATTGGCTGAATTCAGTAATGGGAATGTTCCCCCGGGATACGTTCCGTTGTATAATGTTACAAGGGCAGTTGTATTAATTGATTTTGATTGTTTCTGCATTAAAGCAGTAGCATCATCCCTTCCGATACCGGTAATATCATTGGCATAACTACTGTTAAGCACCCTGTCCCATGTAACCGTTGCATTAGAAGCTACATAATTATTATTATTTGTTGCGGCCTGATTTAAAGTAAAGCCATATTTTACTGCCAGGTATGATTCAATTTTATTCCTTTCTGCTGCAGATAATGTGGAGGAGTATATGATCACTTCTGCAAGATCAATTTTACATGGGAGGTTCAAAAGATTTTCATTTCCAATAACTATTTTAGTACTCACTCCGCCAAAAGAACCGGGGCCGGGAATTGGAATCGTATTATCGTTGGCTCCGTTTAAACGGTTAACAGAGGATGTAGCATCTGCGTATACTGTTGACAGCGAGTGTTTATTCAATACATTGGTAACACCTATATTCTGACCGGCTGTTGCAGGGATAGCTTTAGGAAAATCAAAACGGATAGTTCCTGCAGCATTTTCGAAACCTAGCCTGGCTGTTGTACCCAACTGATCGGTTTCCCACTTTAACCAAACAATGCCTGATTTTAAATTCAATACCTGGAAAATGGTAACATTGCTGTTGCTTACCAGGGCTGTACCCAAAAAGTTATTTACACTAGCCAAAGAATTTGTAATACCATCAAAACTCAGGTAAGGATTAAAATTAATACCTGCAGGGATCAACGCGGGACCGGTTTGAACATTTGCAGTACCCGTTAAAGGTTGAACCGTAAAATTTCCGGTAACATTAGCCCCGGAAAAATCCTGCCATTCCGAAACTGTGGTGCCGGTTGTTACTACACCGTTATCAGATCTTAACCACATTTTATTATTAGCTGAAATTCCTCCGGGTGATTGTGCTTTTAATAAACCAATCATTACAAAAATAAAAATGCCTGTTACAATCCAGCATTTAGATATGAAATAATTTACATGCATATGCTGGCATTAATGTGAAAAATTAATTCTTTGAGGAGTCTGATAAGCTTCGATTTCAAAAAAATCAGATACCGGCCCCATTGTGCTCAAAAGTTATAATATAAAAAAACGCCTGTTGTAACTGTTAAGCAAAAAATAATTCGTTATTGCCTGATCTACTTGCAAGGGAAAATTAGTTTTAGTAAAAAAGAGAGCCGCTCTTTTTTTAATATCCAAAGTTCCACATTATTAAATCTAAAGCTTGGAATTCTTTCTGAGTTGAATGCAGGTAAAATTTGCAACTTAGGTTTTCGCCCATAAAATAATGCAATCATTTCCTTTTTGTTCAATAAACTTATTCATTAATGATCATGTAATAACCACTAACATTATCATTAAAATCCAGAAACCCAATTGTGCCGCCGCTTATAATACAGCCAATTTTATACGTACCCGCAGCCGGTTTAAAAGTACTTGCTACTGTATAAGAATACTTGTTACCCGCTGCAGTAAAAGTAGGTTGGTATTCAATATTAGAAGCTCCTGAAACAGCAACTATCGGGCCCGCTGGTTGTAACTGGGATCCAATATCCAAAGTAAAAAAATCGGTCCCTGCAGCGGATTTGCCCAATCCTGCCACCATATTCATAACAACCCGTTGATTGCCATTTAATGTTACGGTTGTAGTTGGACCAAAAAAACCAAAGGTCCCTAATAGCGTTGGAAGTGATGCGCCGGCAAAAGCACCTAAAAAACCTGTTGAACTTATAGATCCGCCCGAAGTACCTCCAGGTGTAACCCAACTTCCCACACCAGATGCATTACTGGTAAGCACTTTTCCGGCACCGGCTCCATTTGTTAGTTGAAATGAATTGGTAGCAATAACATTAGTTGCTTTTACATTTCCATTTACCTCCAGTTTTTCTGAAGGAAGCGGAACACCAATTCCAACATTTTGAGCAACAGCAAATGACATGCAGAAGAGACTGCAAATGAGTAAACTGGTTTTCATTTTATCTGATTTTCCTTAAAATTATAATTTTTTTTATGATTATGCTTTATTTGTAAGATAAACTGGGTATAACAATTACAAAAAATATTTTTTTATACGTCTTTGCTATTAGGAATTTTATTAAATATTTCATTTATCAAAAAATTTTGACATAAGGAACTCCAGACATAAATCATATCAATTACGACATATTGTTCCTTTAAGTTAATATATCCTGTTTGGTTTCTATTATAATACTTATTAAAAAATAGTTTATACTTTTGTGTAAGTGAAAAAGTTTCTTATTGCCATAGTAGCCCTTTTATACATGAGTGCTTCCTCGGGTGCCACGCTTCATTTGCATTATTGCATGGGCCAACTGACCGATTGGGGTTTGAGCCATAATAAATCCGGAAAATGCGGCAAGTGTGGAATGGAAAAAACAGAAGAGAAAGATAATGGATGTTGTACAGACGAACAGAAATTTTTCAAAAACGATACAGAGCAACAAACAACAGAACAAAATTTTTATCGTATACAGTTTTTTGCCGTTGCTTATCCTGCATCTTATTTAATAATTCCATCACTCCTTTTTTATTTAACAACAAATGATGCTCCGGTTTACCATCCGCCGCCCCGGCAAAGTGCTTTAGCTGTTTACATCCGTAATTGCGTTTTCCTGATTTAGAATTTACATATTCAAATGATCGGCAATTTAAATTGCCGGGCTATTGGCATTTCTATATGCCTGATAAATACATTCATTCAATTCATATAAAAAATTAAAAAATGAAATCATTTAAAACACTGTTGATGGCAGTTTTATCCATCCTTACTATTTCTGCTTTTGCACAGGATACAACCAAGCAAAAAATGAACATGAAAGATCATCAAATGGAACATACAAAATACAGTTGCCCTATGAAATGCGAAGGCGATAAAACACACGATAAGCCCGACAAATGTTCCAAATGCGGAATGGATCTTACCAAAACAAAAATGAAACATTCAGAAATGGAAGGAATGAAAATGCATTCCTGTCCCATGAAATGTGAAGGAGACAAGATGCATGATAAACCAGGAAGTTGTTCTAAATGCGGAATGGATCTGACAGAAGTAAAAACAAAAAAAGACTAGTTGATATGAAGGCGGGTGAATGAATTTTTTTATCCGTCTTCATATTCTATAAATTTCATAATAATGAAAAAAATAAAATATTTTAAGATATGGTTGCTTCTGTTGTCTGGTTTTAACTCCTGGTCGCAGGATAACAATACTGCTTCAACCGACAGCAGTATTACATTCAAAGTATATGGTGTTTGCATACAATGTAAAGATCGTATCGAAGGGGCCGTAAAAGTTAAAGCTGTGAAGTCAGCTTTTTGGGATGAAGAGACAAAAATGCTTTCTATTGTTTATGATCCATCAAAAATTTCTTTAGACAAAATTGAAAATCGTATTGTAGCAGTTGGCCATGATCTTGAAAATAAAAAAGCAAAGGATCGTGTTTATAATGCACTACCGGATTGTTGCCTATATCGAAAAATAGATACGATGCAAGAAGGGGATGTTCATACAATAATATCAGAAACGGACAGCTTGTTTGTAAAAAAAGATACAACAACTGTTTTTATCACAGAATCAGAAAACCGTTTTACAAAAGGGGTTGTTTTAGAAAGTAATAAAAAAGGTGTATTCAACCCTTTGGTTGGTGCAAGTGTAATGTGGCAGGGTACAACGAAAGGGGTATCTACAGATAGCAGCGGTGTCTTTTTTATTAAGAACGATGATAAAGTCAGCAGGCTGGTTATCAGTTACACCGGTTACAAAGCTGATACTATTAGCGTTGTTGATAATAATGAAATGAAAATAATATTGGCATCCGATAAACAATTGAGGGAAGTAACGGTTATTACCAAACAGCGGTCTACTTATCTATCTGCATTGAATCCTATCCGCACACAAATAATGACAGAAAAAGAATTGTTCAAAGCTGCTTGTTGTAATTTGAGTGAAAGTTTTGAAACAAACCCATCTGTAGATGTTTCATACAATGATGCCGTAACAGGATCCAAACAAATTCAGTTGTTGGGGTTATCCGGAAACTATACACAACTTACCGTAGAAAATCTTCCGGGTCCGAGAGGCATTGCAACAGCCCTGGGTTTAAATTCAATTGCAGGCCCATGGGTAGAATCTATTCAACTTACCAAAGGTATTGGATCAGTAGCCAATGGTTATGAAAGTATAGCAGGCCAGATCAATGTTGAATTAAAGAAACCTGAAAACAGTGAACAATTATTTGCTAATGTATATATAAATGATTTTGGAAAAACAGATCTCAATTTGAACCTGTCAAAAAAGATAGGAAAGAAATGGTCAACCGTATTATTGTTACATGACGACTTTTTATCTAACAGAAAACTGGATTTTAATAAAGATGGATTCAGGGACCTGCCTACCGGCAACCAGTTTAGTTTGATCAACAGGTGGAAATATGACAATGGTAATGGCTTCTTAACTCAGTTTGGTTTTAAAATGCTGAACGATAAAAGAACGGGTGGTGAAGTATCCTTTGATCCAAATACCGATAAAAACACAACCAATAAATATGGCTTAGGCATTAACACAGAACGTTATGAGGGATTTGCAAAAATTGGTTACGTATTTCCAGAGAAAAAATATAAAAGTATTGGTTTACAATTATCTGCTATTGACCACAAACAAAGTTCCTATTTTGGTTTAACCACCTACTTTGCAAAGCAACAAAATGTATATGCCAATCTGATCTACCAGTCAATCATCAATAATACAAATCATAAGTTCAGAACGGGTATCAGCTTTATGTATGATAAATATAACGAGGATTTTAATGCTTTTAATTATAAGCGAACAGAAAATGTTCCCGGTGCCTTTTTTGAATATACGTTTACTCCATCAGAAAAATTAAGCGTAATTACCGGGTTAAGAGCAGACCATAACAACTTGTTTGAATTTTTTACAACACCACGTATTCATATACGTTATGAACCCGTTAAAGGAACTACTTTACGATTAAGCGGAGGCCGGGGACAACGTACTGCTAATATTTTTGCAGAAAACAACAGTGTGTTTGTAAGTTCAAGACAAGTGAATATCATTACCAATGAAACAGGTAAAGCCTATGGTTTAAACGCTGAAGTGGCCTGGAACAAAGGAGTAAGTTTTGATCAGAAATTCAAATTATTTCATCGTGCTGGAATACTGAGCCTGGATTTTTTCAGAAATGATTTTAAAAACCAGGTAGTCGTTGACCTGGAAGATCCAAATGAAGTGAGATTTTATAATTTGCAGGGAAGTTCTTATTCCAATAGTTTTCAGGCAGAACTGAATATAGAGCCTGTTGAAAAGTTAGAAGTGCGTTTAGCTTACCGCTATTTTGATGTAAAGACAACATATAGTGGTAAACTATTACAACGCCCTTTAACTGCAAACAACAGGGCATTTATAAATCTTGCATATGCAATAACTAACGGTTGGAAGTTTGATTATACAGCTAATTATAATGGCAAAAAAAGAATTCCAGGTACAGAAACAAACCCTGTTCAATACCAACGGGCACAAAACTCACCATCATTTTTGCTGATGAATGCACAGATCAGTAAAACAGTTGGCAAAAAACATCCGATGGATTTTTATATTGGTGGAGAAAACCTTACGGATTATTTTCAGAAAGATGTTATTATTGCTGCTAATCAGCCATTTGGGCCCTATTTTGATGCGTCGCTGGTTTGGGGTCCGGTAACGGGTAGGATGTTTTATGTTGGTTGGAGGTATAAAATAAAATAAGGTCATAACTTAAAGTGAATGGCTAATATCCCGGGGTATTACCCGGGATATTTTAATTAGCGATATTTTTATTTTTTTTAGATCAGGAAAAGATAAACAGTAAATATTTTCAAATGTTCGCTTCTTATAAAAGTATCCGAACTTACACAGATGAAAAAAATATTCTTTCTTTTACTTGGCTTTTTTATTCTGCTGGTTACAGAAGCACAAAATAAACCTGCTTATGTTCTATACAATGCAAATGGAAAAAAAGTCTCCTATAAAAAAATGATCCGGAAATTATCTCAAAAAGATATTGTGCTCATTGGAGAGTTTCACAATAATCCGATCAGCCATTGGATGGAACTGGAGATAACCAAAGATTGCAAACAAAACCGTAATCTGATATTGGGTGCCGAAATGTTTGAACAGGATAATCAACCTGCACTCGATCTTTACCTGCAAGGGAAAATAACGGCTAAAGGTTTAGATTCAGCGACCCGGCTATGGAAAAATTATTCAACCGATTATGCAGCATTGGTGAATTTTGCTAAAGAAAATAAGATTGCTTTTGCAGCCACAAATATACCGCGCCGTTATGCTTCCATGGTTTCCAAAAGTGGATTTGAAGTACTGGACACCCTCTCTTTAAAAGAAAAATCCTGGATTGCGCCTTTACCTATTTCTTATGACTCAACTTTACCAGGTTATAAAAAAATGATGACGATGATGGCCGGGCATGGATCCGCAAATATGCCAAAGGCACAAGCTACAAAAGATGCTACCATGGCTTATTTCATATTGAAGTATTTTGTTCCCGGTAGCTTGTTTATTCATTACAATGGAAGTTACCATTCCGATAACCACGATGGTATTGTTTGGTACCTGAAACAGAGTCATCCGGATTTGAAAATCATAACGGTTACCACTGTTTCGCAGAAAGATATCAGAAAATTAAAGAAAGAAAATAAAAATAAAGCTGATTTTATTATCTGTGTTGATGATGATATGACAATGACTTATTAATTTTTAAACAGCGTGGTTAGTCAATATTATTATAATGAAGATGCCGGTTATAAATTAATTCACTAAATAAATGGTACAGAGTACTTGTACAAACTAAGTGCCGATCCATTTCAATGGAATATTTTATTGTTATTCCTGTTATTGCCGGAATAACAACAAAATCTTGATCAGATCCGGCAAATTAAAGCGGGGTTAAAACGCAACCCATTTGTTCTTTGTGTTAATAAGAAACGAAACTATATAAACCATGGTGGGCGGTGCCGGGCTCGAACCGGCGACCCTCACGTTGTCGACGTGATGCTCTAAACCAACTGAGCTAACTGCCCTAGATTGCAAATATAAAACTATTAATGTTTTCACTCCTTTCCTGTACTATACTGTTCAAAATCATATTCCTATACTTTTCTGAATTTTCTTTTCCAATTCATATAATACCGATTGGACAAACAATATAGTCCAATATCGGCTTCGCCTCATTGTACCATTTATTTGATACCATCGGCATAAACCACTGTAAGATTTTTTAAATATTGGCATATTTTAAAAATCACATTGGTATAAAATAAATGCCTGCATCACAATAATAAGAAGTATTCATACGTTGTGTACTCATATCCTTCATAAATCCAATTATTGTATGACCAACGTAATGAATGTTACCGCAAATCTGGATGAACCAGTTATACTAAAAACCATCGTTGAAAACCTTGCATCACGCCATGTAGATATGGGTTACAGCAAAGCAAATGTTCCAAATCTATGGAGTGCCATTGATTCTTCCTGTATTCAGGCAGATGTATCAGGAACTTTTGACCTGCATATAAAAACCACTAACGCCAATGAAGAGGTTAACATTCCATTTACCGGTTGCTTTTTATTTACCTGTGTTAAGGAAAATAACGGTTTTTTTAACCTGGAATGGAGTTCCTCTCTTTCTTAAGAATTTAATAATTTATTATCCCCGATAACTGGAAATGTAGATCGTATGGCAGCTGCCTGTCTTTTTTAATACAGTTATTACACTACCTCTGTTTCAAATATTGCATTTTCAGGAAAAGTCCACTTCCGGAAATTTTTTGTTATTCAAATGACAAGTGGAAACATACAAGGATAAACAAACAAGCGTTTAATACTTCATCTTTGTCATAAGAAAAACTCTTTATGAAAAAAATAGTCTTGTTTTTTGTTTCATGCTGTGTTGCCGGATCTATACAGGCACAAAAACTTCCCTGCAGCAACCCGGTTTACCGGCAGTTTGATTTCTGGATCGGTGAATGGGAAGCTTTTGGTACCGATGGCAAAAAAGCCGGTGACAGTAAAATAACATTGATATTGGATAGCTGTGTTATACTGGAAGAATGGACAAGCGCTTCATTGCAACAAGGATTTCGCTACGCAGGAAAAAGTTATAATACCTATAATTCCACTACAAAACAATGGCAGCAAACATGGGTTGATAATGCCGGTGGCAGTAATGAATACTTGCTGGGGAAATTTGAAAACAATCAGATCATTTATACATCTACTCCCTTTAACTTTAGCAAAGACAGCATGGCCAT
>JANOPU010000154.1:0-12634 GCA_031422055.1 Ferruginibacter sp. | reverse complement strand
TATGCCAGGAAAAATGTTCAATGTTCAACAATTAATGTTCATCTACATCAACACATACTGGCAGGTCTTCCATTATCATTTATACTCCCCATAAATCTTTCTCAAAGTATCAGATATCTCTCCCAGTGTGCAATAATTTTCTACTGCATCTACCACATATGGCATCAGGTTTTCAGTGCCAGATGCAGCTGAACTAAGTTTTTGTAAGCAATCTTGTACAATAATATTATTCCTGTTTGATTTTAGTGCTTTTAATTTTTCAACCTGCATTTTTTGTATGCCGGCATCAATTTTTAAAAGGGGAGTGTCATTTTTTTCTTCTGATTCAAATTTATTGACCCCAACAATGATCTTATGTTCATTCTCAATATCTTTCTGGTATTGGTAAGCGCTGCGTGCGATCTCATCCTGCATAAATCCTTCTTCAATAGCGGCTACACTACCACCCATGGCATCGATCGTTTCAATCAGTTTCCAGGCTTCTTTCTCAACTTCTGCAGTTAATGATTCAATAAAATAACTGCCTGCAAGTGGGTCTGCAGTATCTGCAACGCCGCTTTCAAATGCGACGATCTGTTGGGTACGCAAAGCAATTTTTGCCGCTTCTTCTGTTGGCAGGCTAAGCGCCTCATCAAAACCGTTAGTATGCAAAGATTGAGTGCCGCCTAACACGGCAGACAGTGTTTGTATGGTAACCCTGCTGATATTATTCTGAGGTTGTTGTGCTGTTAGAGTACTTCCGCCTGTTTGAGTATGAAAGCGAAGCATCATGGCTTTTTCATCAGTTGCACCAAGGTCTTTCATAATGGTTGCCCACATTTTCCTTGCAGCCCTGAACTTAGCCACTTCTTCAAAAAGATTATTATGCGCATTGAAGAAGAAGGAGAGGCGCTTGCCGAAAACATTGATATCAAGTCCTTTTTTTATAGCAGCTTCTACATATGCCTTTCCATTACTGAGTGTAAATGCTATTTCCTGTACTGCAGTACTGCCAGCCTCACGGATGTGATAACCTGATATGGATATGGTATTCCATTTGGGTACTTCTTTACTGCACCATTCAAAAATATCAGTAATGATACGCATGGATGGTTTTGGAGGATAAATATATGTTCCTCTTGCAGCGTATTCTTTTAAAATATCGTTTTGTATGGTTCCGTTTAGATTTTTAAGGTCAACGCCTTGCTTTTTGGCAAGTGCAACATAAAATGCCAGTAAGATAAACCCGGTTGCATTGATGGTCATGGAAGTTGAAACTGAATCGAGTTTAATTCCTTCAAACAATTTTTCCATGTCTTCCAGGCTGTCTATTGCAACACCTACTTTTCCCACTTCACCGTCTGCAAGTTCATGATCGCTGTCGTAACCGATCTGGGTAGGCAGGTCAAAAGCTACACTAAGGCCACTCACACCCTGGCTTAATAAATAATGGTAACGTTTATTACTTTCCTCAGCAGTTGAAAATCCGGCATACTGGCGCATCGTCCATAGTTTACCGCGGTACATACTGGCTTGTACACCCCTGGTAAAAGGAAATTCACCGGGCAGGGAGATTTCTTCTTTGGGCATATCACTAGCTATATAAACTTCTTTTATGTTTATGCCTGAGTCGGTGGTTTTATTTTTTTCTGACATATTTTGATTTCTTAAAACACGAATTATAAAACACGAATTATAAATCACGAATTACACGAATAAATACAATGCCGTTTTAAATTCGTGCAATAATTTATGAATTCCCCATTACTTTTTTTGCTTCAAACTGAAGGGCATCTAAAACGATCTTGTTCAACTCTGCATCTTTGGTCATGCTATATTCCAGTATTCTTTTACTCAGGTCTATACCGGAAGCATCCGGTGAAAGATTCGACGCCAGTTGATTGATAATATATATATTCTGATCCTTTAAACGGGTAACAGCATTCCATATTTCAGGGCTCACATATATCTGCTGGCTTATATTATAATCATATTCTGTTTTCAGGGAGTCGATCATTTCTGCATGAATACCGGCAGCATACATTCCGGTAGCAGAAATACGGCTTATCAGGTTTTTGAGTCCGGCTCTTTCTGAATATACAGTCAGCCTTTCAAGGGCTTCTAACTGTAATTTCAGTGCATCCCTGTTAATGCCGGCTTTTTCCTTAATCTGGTCTTTCATACCGCGGAATTCCATCAGTAATATCATGATAATGACAAAAAACACCAGCATGACCGTCACTTGTACATACTCAAATTTAAACTCCAATGCTAAAAAATACATATCTGTGATTTAATTGCAAAAATAACCAAGATGCATCAACAAATTCCTGCTTTCGAAAATTACCTTAAATGCTGTCTTTTATTTTAATCTTAAATTTGCACAAATGATTTTTATGGAAACAACACTAAAAGCTCCTGTTAGTTTTACTGATTCTGCTGTAAATGAAATTAAAAGATTAGTAAACAGCAAAGATTTTGATCAAACAAAGCAATTACGTATAGGTGTAAAGGGTGGGGGCTGCAGTGGAATGACCTATGTACTGGAATTTGATACCAAAAAAGAAAATGATGAAACCTATGACCTGGAAGGCGTTTCATTTATTATAGACAAGGCTCACAGCATTTATCTGATTGGAATGCAGGTTGACTGGCAAGGCGGTTTAAACTCTAGAGGATTCACATTTAATAATCCCAATGCAAGCAGTACTTGTGGATGTGGGACGAGTTTTGCTGTTTAGTTTATAGTTCTTAGTTCATAGTTGTTAGTTTTTTATTTTCAGACTCCGTTTGATATTCACACTAAATTTTAGTCATAAGTTTAGTCGCACCACTTTAAAAAGGTTAAATTAAGTAGAGCCGATAACCAGGAACTATGAACTAAGAACTAATAAAAAACCCGTCAACAACGACGGGTTTTTTATTGTAATTTATATATCTATTAATGGATAATCTTTGTTCCACTTTTTGTTACTGTTGTAGTGTGTTTTGTATCTGCAGCACCTAATGGCCTGTCTTTTGCAAAATCAACCAAAACCGGTACTCCTACAAAGATAGAAGAATAGGTACCTGTTATAACACCGATTAGCATAGCAAATGAGAATCCACGTGTTACTTCACCACCAAATATGAATAAGATCAAAAGAACCAGGAATACAGTGGCAGATGTCATGATAGTGCGGCTTAAAGTATCATTAATGGCACTGTTGATGATCGTTGTCTTATCTGCTCCTTTTTTGTCACGGGCATATTCACGTATCCTGTCAAATACAATTACTGTATCATTCATAGAAAAACCGATCACGGTAAGTACTGCTGCAATAAAATGCTGATCAATTTCAAGCGGGAAAGGCACAATGTCTTTAAAGAAAGAGAATACAGCCAATGTTACCAATACATCATGCAATAAGGTAAGAATTGTTCCTGCAGAATATCTCCAGTCGCGGAAACGAATGAAAATATACAGGAAGATGATCAACATCGCAAAAATGGTTGCTTTAACAGCGCCTCTTTTCAAATCATCTGAAATAGTAGGCTGTACAGTAATTGAACTCTGTATATTATTTTTAACGAAATCCCCGTAAGTTAAACTTGCAGGTAACACTTTTTTCAATCCTTCATATAATTTCGTTTGTACAGCACTATCAGCATTATCAATTCCTTTTAAATAAGCGGTTGTAATATTCAAGTGCTTAGCATCACCAACGGTTTTAATAGTAACATTATCTCCTTCCAGTGATTTTTTCAGATCATCTCTGATATCATCATTTTTTACTGCACGGTCAAAAGAAATGGTATAACTGCGGCCTCCTTTAAATTCCACCCCTTCGTGAAAACCATAAAAGAAAGATCCAACACCTGCAAGTAATACAAATGCAGAAATAACATATGCTACTTTCCTGTACTCAACAAACTTGTAACTGGCATGTTTGAATATGCGTCTTGAAAACCCGGTAAAATAATTAAAGTGACGTTTTTTATTTGTCCAGAATTCTGTAATAAGCCTTGATACAAGTATACCGCAAAATAAAGATAATAAGATACCAATGATCTGTGTTGTTGCAAAACCCAGTACAGGACCAAGTCCAAAATAAACCAGGATAATGGCAGTAAGTAAAGAAGTAACGTGTGCATCAATTACCGGTGCAAGTGAACGTTGATATCCGTCATTAACTGCCTGTTGATATGATTTTCCTTTTGTAAGCTCATCTTTGATCCTTTCAAAAATAATTACGTTGGTATCTACTGCCAAACCAATCGTTAATACAAGACCGGCAATACCCGCAGCCGTTAATGTAAAGCCCAAAGCGGTAAGCACACCGATCGTAAACAACAGGTTAAATATTAGAGCAATATTTGCAACCCAGCCACCGGTGTTATAATAAACCAACATCAGAATAAATATAACTGCAAATGCAATGATAAATGACATGGCACCACCACGTACAGCTTCTTTTCCCAGGGTAGGGCCAACAACCTGCTCTGCAACAATTTTTGCAGGGGCATCGAGTTTACCTGATTTTAAGATATTAGCGAGATCCTGTGCTTCTTCTACAGTAAAGTTTCCAGATATTTCAGAATTGCCGCCTTCAATTGCTCCATTCACATTAGGAGCGGTATATATGATATCGTCCAATGAAATCGCAATAGGGCGGCCAACATTCTTTCCGGTCAGTCTTGCCCATGTTTTACTTCCTACATTCGACATCTGCATTTTAATAGCCGGTCGGCCAAGTTCATCAAAATCCTGTTTTGCTTCTTCAACACCATCACCCTCCAATGGAGCTTTTTCTGAACCGGGAATTGTTTTAATCGCATATAGTGGAAGGAATCGGATATTACCTTTATCAGATTTTTCTTCTACCCCATACAGGAATTTTACATTCGTTGGAAAAGCAGATTTAACTACTTCATTGTTCAGATAAGTTATAAATAATCCGGTATCCTTTAAAGCAACACGGCCGATAGCAGAAGCAAAAAATTGTTTACCATTTTTATCGGTTTGTACATCAATCGGATTGATAATTCTAAAAAAAGGATTTTGATTAAGTTTATCTTTAGTACTGTCTGCTTTAGTGGTATCTCCTATAGCAATACCATTGAGATAATTATGTAAATTATCATCAGCAGTTTTTAAAGAAGTTGCCAGTTCATCAATACGATAAACTTCCCAGAATTGTAAATTAGCAGATGATTGTAAATATTTACGTACCCTTACAGCGTCTGTGATACCTGCAAGTTCTACATTTATTACACCTTTATTCTCATCAAGGTTGATGTTAGGTTGAGCAACACCAAATTTATCAATACGTTTTACAAGAATCTTATATGTTTGTTTGATAGCTCCGCTTGCAATTGTTTTTATTTTATCTGTTACACTTGCATCGCTTTCTCCGATCTTTATTTCTTTACCGGGGCCGGCAAAAAGACCACTTAATTTACCAGCACCATTTTGTTGAGAATAAGCATCGGCAAATAAATTGATAAAATTCTCATCGCTGCTTACTTTCTTGGCATTTGCAGTCTGAATTGCCTTAATTAACAATGGATCTTTTGAATTATTGCTCAAAGACTTGATCAACCCTTCCAGGCTTACATCCATCGTAACACTAATTCCTCCTTGCAGATCTAGTCCAAGGTTTAATTCATTTTCTTTACATTTTTGATAGGTTGTTCCTACTAATGGAAAAATTTCTTTATCCCTGGTACTGTCAAGAATCTGCTTCACTTTTGACTTTACCAATGCAGTGCGGTCATCAGCAGATAAATTTGCAGCTTCTTTTTTCACCAGACGCTCTGCCTGTGCTTTTACTTTACCTTCATAACTGCGAACAACCCAGGTGTAAGAAAGTTCCCATAGAGATATAACAATCAAAGCGATGGTAAAAAACCAAACTAAACCTTTCAGTTTCATATTATTGTACTTTTATTATCTAAGTAGTTAATTTTTTTAGAGTGTGCAAAGATAGGGGAAAAAGCATTTGAAGATAGATGCATGTTATTTTTAGGAAATTAGCCGTTTAAACCAAAAAATTCTCAGGAATTTTAGTGATACATAAGTATAAACATTTATCGGTTGGTTTTCACTTTTTTATTAACCTTAAAAAATAAATGCTGACGATGAATTATATTAGTTATTTTAACTTTTAATAAATAACTAGTTTTACAAATTCTTATAATAAAAAATATGCAATTATCTTCTTTACTTTCACGTTTTAATGAACCGGAAACATTGAAAATGGCTAAGCTTGGCCGGGAATTAAGAGCAAAGGGTATAGATATCACAGATCTAAGCCTGGGTGAACCGGATTTTGATACTCCGCTGCATATAAAAGAAGCTGCCAAAAAGGCGATAGATGATAATTTTAGCCATTATACACCGGTTTCAGGTTTTCTTGACCTTCGTCAGGCAATTTGTACCAAACTTGAAAGAGATAACGGGCTTCATTTTACGCCTGAACAGATTGTAGTGAGTACAGGTGCAAAACAAAGTATTGCCAATACAGTACTTGCCATTGTTGATTCAGGTGATGAAGTGATCATTCCCACACCATATTGGGTAACTTATAGTGAGATCGTAAAGTTGGCAGGAGGTGCAGTGACACTTGTGAAAACTTTATTCGAAAATGGATATAAAATAACACCTGAACAACTGGAAGCGAATTTAACTGAAAGAACAAAACTCTTTATGTTTTCTTCCCCCTGCAATCCAACCGGAGCAGTGTATACAAAAGAAGAACTGGAAAAGCTGGCAATTGTTTTTGAAAAATATCCCAAGGTCTTTATCATGAGTGATGAGATCTATGAGCACATAAATTTTACAGGTCATCATGCAAGCATTGCACAATTTGATTCGCTAAAAAACAGGGTAATTGTTATCAATGGACTGAGCAAAGGTTTTGCCATGACCGGTTGGAGGCTTGGTTATTCGGCAGCTCCGGTTGAAATTGCAAAAGCATGTGATAAGATACAGGGACAGTTTACCAGTGGCCCGAATTCCATTACACAACGGGCAGCTGTAGCCGCATTATTGGGTGACCTGAAACCTACTTATACTATGGTTGAAAAATTTAAAGAACGCCGGCAGAAAGTAATGACATTGGTAAATGAAATTCCCGGGATCATTTGCAGTGAACCACCCGGTGCATTTTATATTTTCCCAGATGTAAGTTCCTTTTTTGGAAAAACAACAGAAGCGGGTGAAAAGATCAGCAATGCTGATGATCTTGCAATGTATTTTTTACATACTGCACATGTATCGGTTGTAACAGGAAAAGCTTTCGGGGAATCGAATTGCATTCGCATCTCATTTGCAAACAGTACGGAAAATATTGAGAAGGGATTTGCTAAAATTAAGAAAGCATTGTTAGCATTAAAGTAAAATAAGTTTAAAGTTCTTTGAAGCTGTCTAAATTTAATTCTATAAAAATTGTATTGAGCTTCATTGTGTGCTTTGTGAAAAACTTTGTGCCCTTTGTGGTAAAAAAATAATACAAAACCACAAAGTACACAAAGGAAATACAGCGCAAAGTGCACAAAGCATATTGAGCATTCTATTTTTAAACAGCTTCTTAGTTGGGTCTGTACCAATGGAAAATAACTAACAATAACGCTGCATAATAAATGAACCAACTATGAACTATGAACTAGTTTCTGATGCAACTCAACCACTT
Source organism: Ferruginibacter sp. (assembly GCA_031422055.1). Lineage (GTDB taxonomy): Bacteria > Bacteroidota > Bacteroidia > Chitinophagales > Chitinophagaceae > Ferruginibacter. Next base: position 4,982 of record JANOPU010000154.1, on the reverse strand, counting down.
GTGGAATCAACATTTGTATTTCATCATTTGTAATAATGAAATTGCACAGGTTCATTTTTTTGGTCTCATCCATTTGCCTGGCCATCCTCAATTCTATTTCTTCTTTGGATAAATTATCCCGTAACATGGCTCTCTGCAATCTAAGTTTGTAGGGTGCATGAACACCAATAACAAAATCTAATTTTTTTTGAGCACCACTTTCAAATATAAGTGCTGCTTCTTTGATGGCATAGGGAATAATTTCATTACCTGGCTTTGAAACTTTTTTCATCCAGTTTTCAGCATCGGCTATCGTAGCCGGATGTACGATTGAATTTAACAGATCTAGCTTTTCTTTGTTGTTAAAAACGATCGAAGAAAGCAACGCACGGTTCAATAAACCATCTTCATATATAGCTGGTCCAAAAAGTTCTGAAAGTTTTAACTTCAACGATTCATCTTCATTCATTAACCTTTTTGCAGCATCATCAGCATAATATACCGGAATAGCAAGCACTTCAAAGATCTTGGCTACAGTGGTCTTGCCGCTGCCTATACCGCCGGTTATTCCGATTCTTAGCATCTTAGATGTGTGATTTATGATGTATGATTTATGATGTAAATCCGCACTGAAGGAAATCATACATCATAAATCATATTTCATACATTGATTTATTTCTTCGCCTCTTCAGCCGGCTTATTAATATTTGCCGTCCATTCCATGCTGATAGAACTTTTTTCGATCTTAATATAGCTTCCGGGGCTTGTTTCAAGCATCAATGTCCCGTCTTCATTTACTTTGTTTATCGTGCCATGAATTCCTGCAATGCTTACGATCTTATCGCCTTTTTGGAGATTGCTGATAAAGGTTTTTTGTTGTTTTGCTTTCTTTGCCTGAGGACGTATCATAAACATCCAGAAAACCAGGATCATTAAACCCATCATGATCAAAGTACCGGTACTTCCGCCTTTTCCCTGCGGATCCATCATTAAAAAGAAACTTAATAATTGCATTGTTGTTTTGTTTATTGACTGCAGTCAGCAGCCGGTTAAAATATAAAAAATTATTCCTTTTCTTTTTCTTTGCCCATAACTTCTCCCATTAACAGCAACTCAGGAAAAGGAGGATTGGCGTTAGAAGATACCGTTACAGTTTTACGTGCTTCACCCGGTCTGTTCTCACTATTGAATTTTACTTTAATAAATCCTGTATCTCCGGGCATAACCGGCTCTTCAGGCCTTTCAGCAACGGTACAGCCACAACTGGCATGCGGTTGTTCTGTAATCACCAGAGGTTTGTCTCCGATATTCTTAAAGCGGTAACTATATTCAATGACTTCACCCTCACTGATTTTTCCAAAGTCATACACACTGTCAATTATCTGCACTGTAGTTGGATCTTTTAATTCGGTTTTTGATTGAATAGTTGCTTTTGTATCTTTTTTCCGAACATCGCATCCGGTAATCATCAGGAAAAAAACCAACAATAAAAAAGCATCCTTTAACATAAATTCTTTTTTGCATTTTATAAAACACTGTTCTTATAATTTCTTTTTTCGATCTTATTTTCTGCCATAAGTTCTTTATGAATATTATCGAGTAACCCATTTACAAACTGACCACTTTGAGGTGTACTGTATGCTTTGGCAATATCAATATATTCATTGATGGTAACTTTTGTTGGTATGGTATCAAAATATAAAAATTCACATACACCCATTTGTAATATAATAAGATCCAGTGTTGCTATTCTGTCTGCATCCCAGTTTTTTAATTTTGGCTTTATCATTTCCAAAGTAAATGGCGCTTTATCCATCACAGTACTTAAAAGTGATTTTGCATAGTCCCATTTTTCTTTACTGAGTATATCAGAAAAATTATGCTGTGCCGGTTTATTAAAATAATTCAATACAAGCGCCTGCATCATTTCAGCGTCATCATCCCAGTTAATGAAGTGTTCTTCCATATGGCTGATGAAATTTTCATTGGGTAACATCAGGTCAGTGAAAATAAATTCAAGAATTCGTTTCTCCGATTTTTTATCCCTGGTTTGAAGTTCAATATATTCTTTGTATTCAGGAGAATTGATGAGGCTGATATATATCCTTTTCAAAAGTTCAGTATCAGTTTTTTGAGTCAGCTTTCCATCATTCAATGCAGATTTAAAATCTTTGTCTTCAACTATCTTCCATAAAATTTCATTTCCGGCGATCTTTGTATTTACTGACAGGTCGCCGGCAGTTGGAAGATGTTTACTTGCTTTCTGAAGTGCATCTGCCTCAGAAAAACGGGCTACTTCTGTAATGAAATATATCAGATAGGTGAATAATTGCCGGCTTTCCTCAATTTTTTTTGTTAGAATTACAAGGGGTTCTCCCGGCTTTGTTTCACCGCTGCTGCTGTCAATACTATACAAGGTCTGCATTACTTTTACCCTGATATTTCTTCTGCTGATCATCTTAAAAGAACTTTATTTTTGTTGGCAAAACTAAGGGTTTAAATTTTGTGGCAGAAGTTTAAAGACATAATTATTGTGTGAATGTAAAAATGTCCTGATCCGGCTTAACAAAACTGACATAGCTGGTTATAAACCTGTCAACAATTCTTTAAATCAGTTTTGGTATAATTATTAGAGTACCTTTGCAGTCCCAAAAAAAGGGATCTAAACATTTTAATCAAATTAAAAAAATAGAATTATGGCCAAAAAGTTAAACATTACGCCTTTACATGACAGGGTAATTGTGAAACCTGCTGCTGCTGAAGTGAAAACTGCCGGCGGAATTATTATTCCTGATACAGCAAAAGAGAAACCACAACGTGGTACAGTGCTTGCTGCAGGCCCTGGTAAAAAAGATGAACCGGTAACTGTAAAAGCCGGTGACTCAGTTTTATATGGTAAATATGCCGGTACTGAAATAAACGTAGAAGGAGTGGATTACCTGATCATGAGGGAGAGTGATATTCTGGCGATCGTTTAAGAAAGCCATAAGCTTTTAGCTCCGAGCTTTTAGCAATATCTAATAATCAAAATGCTTTGCTAATAGCTAACAGCTTGCGGCTTGAATCTCAAAAAATTTAAAAATCTAAAATACTCGCACATGTCTAAAATGATTTTCTTCGATATAGAAGCAAGAAACAAAATGAAAAAAGGCGTTGACACATTGGCAAACGCTGTAAAAGTAACCCTTGGGCCAAAAGGCCGTAACGTAGTTATTGAAAAGAAATTTGGTGCACCACAGGTAACCAAAGATGGTGTTACTGTTGCAAAAGAAATTGAACTGGAAGATCCCATTGAGAATATGGGTGCTCAAATGGTTAAAGAAGTAGCTTCAAAAACTGCTGATATTGCCGGTGACGGTACAACCACGGCAACAGTACTTGCCCAGAGTATCATTAGTGAAGGTTTGAAAATGGTTGCTGCAGGTGCAAATCCAATGGATCTTAAGCGTGGTATTGATAAGGCAGTTAGCCTTGTTGTTGCCAGTTTAAAAGAACAAAGCCAAACTGTTGGTAACGATGCTAAAAAAATTCAACAGGTTGCTACGATCTCTGCTAATAATGATGAAACGATCGGAAAATTAATTGCAGAAGCTTTTGGCAAAGTTGGAAAAGAAGGTGTTATCACCGTAGAAGAAGCAAAAGGAACAGACACTACTGTTGATATTGTAGAAGGTATGCAGTTTGACCGTGGTTATATCAGCCCTTATTTTGTTACAAACAGTGAAAAAATGCAGGCTGAATTGCAGAACCCTTACATATTAATTTATGATAAGAAGATCTCGGCAATGAAAGACATCCTTCATATACTTGAGAAAGTTGCTCAAACCAGCCGCCCGTTATTGATCATTGCAGAAGACCTGGAAGGGGAAGCTTTGGCAACACTGGTAGTTAATAAATTACGTGGTACTATAAAAGTTGCTGCGGTTAAAGCTCCTGGTTTTGGAGATCGCAGAAAAGAAATGCTGACTGATATTGCTATTTTAACTGCCGGTACTGTTATCAGTGAAGAACAAGGTTTTAATTTAGAGAATGCTGACCTTACTTATTTAGGTCAGGCAGCTTCAGTAACCATCGATAAAGACAATACAACGATCGTTGGTGGTAAAGGAGTTAAAAAAGATATTACAGCAAGGGTTAACCAGATCAAGGCCCAGGTTGAAAATACCACCTCTGATTATGATAAAGAAAAATTACAGGAACGTCTGGCTAAATTAGCCGGTGGTGTAGCTGTACTGTATGTTGGTGCAGCAACTGAATTGGAAATGAAAGAAAAGAAAGACAGGGTAGATGATGCTTTACATGCAACACGTGCTGCAGTTGAAGAAGGAATTGTACCTGGTGGTGGTGTTGCTTATATTCGTGCGGTTGCAAGTCTGGATCCTAAAGTAAAAGGACAGATCGCTGATGAACAAACTGGTATGGCAATCGTTCGCCGTGCATTAGAAGAGCCTATTCGTGTACTTACTCAAAATGCTGGGATTGATGGTTCAATCGTTATTCAAAAAATTCGTGAAGGCAAAGGAGATTTTGGTTTCAATGCAAGAACGGAAGTTTACGAAAACCTTTTCAAAGCCGGTGTTATCGATCCAACAAAAGTTAGCCGTGTGGCACTTGAAAATGCCGCTTCTATTGCCGGTATGTTATTGACCACCGAATGTGTGGTTGCTGATAAACCAAAAGTTGAAGCTCCTCATAGCCATGGTGCTCCGGATATGGGTGGAATGGGTTACTAAGAAAGTTAATAGATAGAAATTATAAATCCCGCTGTTTAAAATTACAGCGGGATTTTTTTATAAGTTATTATTAATATTTTTATAAATTACCGAAATATAATTTTCAATAACTAAACTGGCTTTGTTACTTAATACCAATGTGATTTTTAAAATATGCCAATATTTAAAAAATCTTACAGTGGTTTATGCCGACCTGTGCCGGTACTACGGTATGGTATCAAACAAATGGTACAATGAGGCGAAGCCGATATTGGACTATATTGTTTGTCC
>JANOPU010000153.1:0-3953 GCA_031422055.1 Ferruginibacter sp. | reverse complement strand
CAGAACGCGGAGAGATTGCAGCAGGAAGTAACAAACCTACAAATGCAGACTCAGCCAGAGCAGTGCCATTCAATGCGGCAATACCTTTTAATCAAAAAAAACCATTTTGATTGTTACAAAAGCAAAAAGCACCCAATGAATTTCTTTGAATACGCAGCGGTGCTAAACCAGGTACTGCTCCACCAAAGAAGCTGTCATCCATATACAAAGCCAGTTCAGGATTGTAGAAATATTTTCCAAAAGTGCTAAGTTTTGACAGATCTTCATAAGGAGATAAAGAGTTCCAATAGTCTTTCAAACCAATTGGTATTACTGCTTCATTGGTAAGCGGCATACCAAGCCTTGAAACCTGAACCCATTGCCCTAAATTAATACTGCCTTTTCCATCTTCTCTCAAAATACTTATTTGTTGGCGGCTGGCATTTGCCCATACACCAATAACATAATTTGGATCAAGGATGTTGCTGGCTTGACTTACCGCTTTTTTGTCTTTCTGTAAAGTACTGATATCAACCTGTATTGCAATAGTGGAAACATTCAAACATTTCAATCCATCAGTAGGCGCACTACCAGTTGTACGTGGAGCATCACCTAAATCAAAAATTCCTCCGAGGTCAACAAAGAATGGATCTTCAGAAGGGCCACAGAAAACTTTCTCTCCACTACTCGCAGTAGTGATAGAACTGTTGATGAGTGTGTTGTAATCAGGTGCATTAAGACCAACCGGTGAACTGATGGAACGTGGGCCGATATTAGGAGGAGGCACGATACCATTGTTTACTACGGTATGAAAATTCCTGCCACCATTCATACTTCTTTCCATTTTATAGGTTGTCTTTAGGTTTTGCTTACCCAATCTGATGTTGAAAAAAGTGGTAGGATCTTCATTGGTTTTTGAAAAAGTAAAACGATAAATAATATCATCGCCCTTAGTGGCAATATTATTATCGATGTGTATTTCATAACGGATGTTTTCTCCAAACTGGTAATAGTTCGGTCCACCCTGTGGCAACTGGCCAGGCACATAGTTGGCAATAATGGTTACTTTGTTTGGATCATCCGGACTGCGAAAGGCATACACATCTGTGTTATCTGCCAATGGGTCGTTTGCAATTAATGGAGCTTCTCTGTGCGATGAAGCAAATACCGGCGCAGTGGTATTAATCAACATTGCCATCAAAAAGAATGCTGCTGAAATTTTTCTTTTCATAAATAATATTTTTTTTGTTTAAAAATAACTTCAAGTGCTTTTACAGGAAGTTTAATAATGGTTTAGTTTCCCCCGGGATACAAGATTTCTGGATATTATCTGATTAAAATAGTGTTTGCATATATTCCTGATAAAGCAAAAACTAGTGTTGTCCGGTGGTTTATAGAGGTAAACGTTGAAACAATTTTCAATATGGAATCGAATTAATTTGTTGAGCTCATTAATACATACGTCAGTAATTGGATTTTAGATTTAACTTTTTCTTTATTTTCAAAATAAGCCATTAGTAACAAAATTACCTGTGATAAAAATCAATAATACCTCGGCTCCTATTGAATAAATCCTGGAAATAATATTTATTTATTTTATTGGTTAACTAAATCCAATTCACCGGATGAGTCGTACATAGATCGGATACTGTTAAATATTTTTCACAACCACTGCTTTTTACTACTGTTTATCATGAAAAAGAGTTTGCTGTATATTCTTTTGATAACATACGCTTTTAGTATTTTAAAGCCAACGCTACCTTTTGTTTGTGACATTGTAGCACATGTTCTTTTTTTTCATCACCATATTAGCACTGTACATAAGGAAAATGGAAAAAAACATGTTCATTATGAAATGATAAAAGAAGCAAAAAAGGAAAATAAAGAAAGTGGACATTCAGGTATTCAAAAAGTAAATACAACCGATGATCATCCATTTATTCATTTCCATAACAAATCTATTAGCTACCATAAAGCAGAAAAAATATTTTGGCCAGAAACCATTAAATTATTCTCAAGGCCAATCAGTAATAACTATCCCCCTCCCAAACTACAGTTTGTTTAAATTTCTGTGAAAATAAAAGCGATAAATATTTCATCGTTTTTATAAATCTATGCTCTTGTCTTACAGACATTGAGCCATGCATGCTTTGCTTAAAAGGCGATATTCAATAAGATTTAATAATAATTGCAAAATGAAAAATTATAAAAAACTCATTATAAGCTCAATTTGGGCTATACTCACCATAGCATGGCAATCATCCTATTGCCAAAATAAGATTACCGGAAAAGTTATTGATGCTGACAGCAGGCAACCACTGGAAAATGTAACAGTAACAGACGGTATAATTAATAGTTGTACAGCAATAACTGACCAATATGGAAATTTCACTCTTTCTTCTAAAGATAAAATTGAAACAATAACTTTATCTTATATCGGCTATAAACAAATCATGTTAAAAAATGAAGGAAAATCAGAAATGAAAATAGACATGCAACCTGATGTAATAAATTTGAAAGATGTGGTTGTAATACAAACTAATGGTGCCACAAAATTCAGTACAATAACAAAAATTGACCTCGATTTAAAACCTGTAAAAAACACACAGGAACTTTTAAGACTGGTACCGGGACTTTTTATTGCTCAACATGCCGGAGGTGGAAAAGCTGAACAGATTTTCCTTCGCGGATTTGATTGCGATCATGGCACTGATGTACAAGTGAGTGTGGATGGGATGCCTGTAAATATGGTAAGCCATGCACACGGCCAGGGCTATGCAGACGCTCACTTCATCATTCCCGAAACCATCAACAAAATTGACTTTGGTGCCGGTCCTTATTATGCACAACATGGAAATTTAAACACTGCTGGTTATGTTTCTTTTGGGACTTACACCAACATACCAACTAGCAGGGTTCAAATAGAGGCAGGTAATTTTGATACTTACCGGGGGCTTGTCATGGTTGATCTTATCAAGAAAAATAAAGACAAACAAAGCGCCTGGTTTGCCAGCGAATTCAACTATACCAATGGCCCAACTTTAAACAAACAATTATTTAATCGCTTCAATATATTCGGGAAATATAATCTTGCAATTAATAGCCGTAATCAATTTACAGCAAGTATTTCATCTTTCAGCAGCAAATGGGATGCATCAGGGCAGGTGCCGGAAAGGGCTGTTGCCAAAGGCCTCATTAATCGCTTTGGAAGTATAGATCCAAGTGAAGGTGGCAACACTGAAAGGCATAATGCTAACTTTTTATTGGCACATAAATTTTCTAATGGCGCTTTATGGGAAAACCAGGCATATTACAGCCGTTATAAATTCAACCTGTATTCCAACTTTACATTTTTTCTGAACGATACTATCAATGGGGATGGAATAAATCAGGCGGAGCAACGGAATATTTTTGGATTCTTGTCAAAACTAAGTCATCAATATTCAATAGGTAGTTTTGCGCTAAAATCTAATTACGGTGTAGGTTTCAGATATGATGCAACACAAGATAGTAAACTGACAAACGCAGTAAAAAGAAACTTTCTTGGAAATATAAAGCTCGGCGACATAAAAGAAACCAATGCTTTTGCATTTGTGCAACAACAACTAAGCCATAGAAGATGGTTAATAGATGCCGGTGTACGGCTAGACTATTTTCGTTTTAATTATTTTGATAAATTAAATACTGTACAAAAATCGGCTCAGTCAAAATCCATCTTAAGTCCCAAAATAAATATTCAATTTACAGTGAACCCAACATTACAATTGTATGTAAAAACAGGTAAAGGTTTTCATAGCAATGATACAAGGGTTGTAGTAGCCAATGCTGCCAGAGAGATATTGCCCGCAGCTTATGGCATTGATTTAGGCATCATAATTAAACCAACAAAAAATCTTCTTATCAACATAGCAGCATGGCACCTGTATCTAAGCCAGGAGTTTGTTTATGTGGGAGATGATGGAAACATTGAGCCA
>JANOPU010000152.1:0-1577 GCA_031422055.1 Ferruginibacter sp. | reverse complement strand
TTATGATCCATTTAAAGTTTTAAGGCCATATACCGATTATTCTTTCCCCTATGTAATTACAAACAGAGATTATGTTTCTACAGAAATATTTCTAAATAATTACCCAAAACAACAATACAACTCTTTCATTTTTGGCAGTTCAAGAACAAATGCATTTAAACTCACTTCATGGACAAAGCATTTATCTTCGGAAGCAAAACCTTATATGTTTGATGCAGCAGGGGAATCTATTTATGGCATTTACAGAAAAGTTAAGTTCCTTGATTCCATGCATATTAAAATGAATAATGCTTTTATCTTATTGTGCAGGGATTTTGCATTCAACAATGAAGCCAATCATAAAGGGCATTTATTTATTAAGGACCCAAAAATTTCAGGCGAAAGTAATATAGCATTCCAATTAGAATTCTTAAAAGTTTATTTAAACCCCCTTTTTTTGTATTCATTTTATACTTACAAAATTTCCGGGAAGTACAAACCATATATGAGTAGCTACATTAATAATAAAAAAATAGCTATTGACACGATAACAAATGAAATTATTATTTTAGATCGTGAAGAGGAAATAACTAAAAACCCCCTTCAATACTATTTAAAAAGAAAGGATATATTTTATGTAAGAACTGGTGAAAAGACCGATAGTGTAAATATAATTAACAATAAACAACTTTCTATGCTAAATGAAGTAAAACGAATATTAGAAAAAAATAAAACTAATTATAAAGTAGTTCTAAGTCCTTTATATGAGCAAATTAAATTTAGTGATTCAGATCTTCTTAAACTTAACACTGTTTTTGGCAGTAATCTTTATGACTTTTCAGGAAAAAATTATTTTTCAGAACTTAAAACAAACTTTTATGAGCAAAGTCATTTCAGGCCAAACGTTGGAGATAGTATATTTAAAATAATTTACTAATGAGCTAAAAAGAGTATTTAGTATATTTTTTATAATAGATGAAATCAATATTTAATCAATTATTAATTTGTGGATACAAGACCAAAACTAAAAATTCCTTTATCTCATTTTGATAAAAAAATAGAGATCGCAGCTTCTTTTTTTCTTACCGGGTTATGGGTTCTCACCTCAATATTATATTTCAATCTGCCTGATATTATTCCAATACATTACAACGCTTCAGGAGTACCGGATAATTTTGGAAGCAAATCAACAATAATAATTTTACCTTTTATAGGAACATTACTTTTTTGGATACTGACAAAACTAAATAGGCACCCGCATATTTTCAACAGCAAATCAGTTACTATTCACGAAAACGCAGCACAACAATATAATTCTGCAACCAGAATCATTCGGTTTTTAAAAGTAGCTATTGTAATTATTTTCAGTTTGATCATTTTGTTTACTTATTTAACTGCCACAGGTAAGACAACAGGATTGGGGGTATGGTTTTTGCCATTTATTTTTTCCCTAACAATAATACCAATGTGATTTTTAAAATATGCCAATATTTAAAAAATCTTACAGTGGTTTATGCCGACCTGTGCCGGTACTACGGTATGGTATCAAACAAATGGTACAATGAGGCGAAGCCGATATTGGACTATATTGTTTGTCC
>JANOPU010000151.1:0-2999 GCA_031422055.1 Ferruginibacter sp. | reverse complement strand
ATAAAAAACATGGTTTGCAACCGCTGCATAATGGTTGTAAAGCAGGAACTGGAAAAACAAAAACTACTGCCAGCACTAGTTAGCATGGGTGAAGTAGAGTTATCAAAACCTATAACAGTTAAACAATTGAAAACGCTGGATGAAGGACTGAAAGAATTGGGTTTTGAATTATTAGACGACCTGAAGCAAAAGCACATAGAAAAAATAAAAACCTTGTTGATCAAACAAATTCAGTCTGGAGAAATGGAAGAACATTTTAGCATCACAACTTGTTTAACCAAAGCTTTAAATAAAGATTATAGTTATATCTCCCGTTTATTTTCCGAAGTAGAAGGCATTACCATCGAACAATTTTTTATTCTTCAAAAGATTGAGAAAGTAAAAGAATTAATCATCTACAATGAAATGAACCTGAGCGAAATTTCATATCAGTTGGGATATAGCAGCGTGGCACATCTTTCTGCACAGTTTAAGAAGGTAACCGGGCTTACGCCAAGTCATTTTAAAAAAATGGGAGGCATCCACCGCCATTCATTGGATAATGTTCACCACAAATAGGTATAATTCTTTTCCATGATTATGTAACAGCTTACAGATTTGCTGTAAGAACTTTGTGTCTTAAATATTTATTATGACACATGCCTATAACGTAAGCGGAATGACCTGCGGCGGATGCCAGGCCAAAGTGCAGGCCCTTTTATCCAAAGTAGCAGGCATTAAAAATGTAAGCATTGATTTACAAAAAGGTGAGGCTATCATTGATATGGATAAGCACATTGCAACTGAAGATCTGAAAGCGGTATTAAAAGATTATCCAAAATATCAATTATCAGAGGCCGGTTACCAGCATCCTGTTGTTTCTGCAGTCGCAGATGAAGAAGACAAATCATGGATTTCAACCTATAGACCTGTACTGCTGATCTTTGCTTATGTTACCGGTATTACGCTGTTGGTAGAAATTGGGCAAGGCGGATTTGTCTTGATGCGGTGGATGAATCATTTCATGGCCGGCTTCTTTTTGGTCTTCTCCTTTTTTAAATTGCTAAACCTTAAAGGCTTTGCAGAAAGCTATGCCATGTACGACATTGTGGCTAAAAAATGGAATGGCTGGGGCTATGTTTATGCGTTTACTGAACTGGCTTTAGGTCTTGCATTTCTTACAGGGTTTAACCCCATCCTTACCAATAGCATTACTTTTGTGGTAATGACAGTAAGCCTCATTGGCGTAGTGCAATCTGTTTTAAATAAACATAAAATTAAATGTGCCTGTCTGGGTGATGTATTTAACCTGCCCATGAGTACGATCACCATTATAGAAGATGGGCTGATGATAGCCATGAGTGGCATAATGCTTTTAATGATGTTATAAATCAACAAAAACCACTGTGTAAACAATTAGAATTGTGTAACAATGTTTGTTAAAATAGTTATATTTTTGTACTCGAATTAGTAATGAAAAAAATCATTGTAGCCATATTAGCCTTGATGTACATCACCACTTCCACCGGTGCTACTATACATATGCATTACTGTATGGGCGAACTAGCAGATTGGGGAATTGGGCGTAATAATTCCAAAACCTGTGGCAAATGCGGTATGGATAAAAGTGATGAAAAAGATAATGGCTGCTGCAAAGATGAAGAAAAAGATATTAAATTAAAAACCGATCACCAGAAAGCGGGGTTTACAGGGTTTATAAATACTTTGGCCGCCCCGGCAATATCTACTCCGGTTCCTGATTTTAATTTTCAGCCATTCTTACAAATTACAGAAAGTCATCGCACTTGTAATGCACCGCCAGACATTGGCGATATAAAGCTCCATGTTCTCTACTGCGTCTTCCTGATATGATTTATTGATTGCAAATGATGTGCCGGTACCTTAAGGTGTATCGGCTATTGGTGCATTCGTGTACCCAACTATTTATTAATCATAAAATCGAATACAAAAATGAGATCTCTTTTTTTATTTATAACCGTTGCATTATTGTCAGCTTCTGTAACCCAGGCACAAATTAAAAATGCCAAAACAGAAACCGTAAAAGTGTATGGCAATTGTGGTATGTGCAAAACAACCATCGAAAAAGCAGGCAGCAAAAAAAAGCTGTATAAAACAGATTGGAACGAGGAAACTAAAATGGCCAGCATCACTTATGATAGCAAGAAATCGAGTGCTGATCAGGTATTAAAAAGTATAGCACTCTCCGGCTATGATAATGTAAACTACCTGGCACCTGATGATGCGTATAACAAACTGCATGGTTGCTGCAAATACGACCGGGAGAAGAAAGCTGAAGTAAAAACTAATGCGAAATTGACCACTGATGATGCGGCATCAATGTCAAATCATGGTAACCATATTGCGGGAAATAAGGCGATGGATATCCAGGAGGCAAGCCAGTTAAAAGCTGTCTTTAACAATTACTTTGCATTGAAAGATGCGTTGGTTAAAACGGATGGCAACTCAGCATCTGCCAGTGGAGCTGCATTATTGATTGCATTAAATGCAGTAGAAATGGGAAAGTTGAATAATGAAGAACATACTGTTTGGATGAAAGTTGAAAACAACTTAAAGACAGATTCAAAGCGCATTAAAGAAAACAAAGACATAGATGATCAGCGGGAATACTTTATATCACTTTCAAAAACTATGTACGAACTGGTAAAAGCCGGTAAACCCGGTGAAACGGTTTACTATCAGTTTTGCCCCATGGCAAATGATGGTAAAGGTGCCAACTGGCTCAGTAAAGAAAGTACAATTAAAAACCCTTACTACGGTTCTCAAATGCTTTCTTGCGGTAAAGTAGTAGAAACAATTAAACAATAAAACTAAATACAATGAAAAAAATATTAATCGGTTCAATTATTCTTTTCGGGTCTTTAATGGCCAATGCACAAATCACCAAAGCAGAATTAATAGCAACCGGACTTACCTGTTCCATGTGTTCAAAAGCTACCTACAAGCAGTTAACATCTATACCAGAAGTGGAAAAGGTAGTA
>JANOPU010000150.1:0-4369 GCA_031422055.1 Ferruginibacter sp. | reverse complement strand
GTTAACGGAACTGAATAACTGTTGAAATTTATCGCACCAACCGCTGTAATAAATCAGCCTGTCAATAGATAGATTTACTTCTACCTCTGCCTGTGCCCTTGTTGAATCCTGTTTCATCAACTCATCAATGAACTGTGCTTTTCTTCCTTCCAGCATTTCTGCAATGCGATATAATATTTGACCGCGGTTAAATGCTGCCCTGCCTGACCATCCGCCGAAAGCTGCTCTTGTTGCACTTATCGAATCCCTGAAATCTTTCCTGGAACCCAGACAAACATTCGCCAGCTTTTCACCTTTACCGTTAGTGGCAACATAATATCTTCCGGATTCAGTTCTGGGGAACTGTCCGCCGATGTATAATTTGTATGTTTTTAAAACTTCCAGCCTTTTTTCAGGAGCATGTTTTCCAATTCCGTTCCCATTGAGGTAAATGGTTGATTTTTTTATAATTGTTTTTGACATAATCGTTTAAAGGTTTAAGGGTTTAAAGGTTTAAAAGTTTAAGGGTTTAAAGGTTCGGGTTCTTTTTGCCTGATTCCCTTTATTTTGGTTTTTCTCAGGTATTCAATAAATTTTTGGATCATTGCGCTAATTCTTATTGCAAACACACTAAATTCTTCAAATTGCTCCTGGTTAATATATTTCCTATCTAATGACCGGTATAATTGAGACCGCAATTCTCCACATGATCCTTTTGCATACCCTAAGAAAAGAATGAATTCAGCTCTTGTTCCTCTTTCGAATCCCTCCGCTATATTATCCATAATTGAACCTGAAGAGCCTTCAATTTGCCCAATTAAGCGATAATTTTTTCTAAATTTATCCGCATCTATTAATGCGCCTATATCATTGCATAGGCTTCTGCTTATTTTCCACATTTCAAGATCTTCAAACTTTTTAATTGTTGCCATGGGTGATATTTAAGAATTAAATATCACCCAAATTTTAAAATAAATCATGGTCAAAAAACAGAAAAATCATGTTGTTTTTCTTCCCGTTTAAAAGTTAAACTTTTAAACCCTTAAACCTTTAAACGATATTCACATACGCCGCCAACCCATGCAACCCGCCTTCTCTTCCATACCCACTTTCTTTATACCCGCCAAAAGGTGAAGTAGGATCAAATTTATTAAATGTATTTGCCCAAACAACACCGGCTCTTAATTTCGTTGTCATATTAAATATTTTAGAACCCTTATCAGTCCAAACACCCGCAGACAATCCAAATGGACTATTATTTGCCTTTTCAATCACTTCATCATCAGTTCTGAAAGTTTGAATAGTTAGTACCGGTCCGAATATTTCTTCCTGTGCAATACGATTTGATTGAGCCACATTGGTAAAGATCGTGGGCCTGCAATAAAACCCTTTTTTTGGAATAGAATAAGATGGTTGATACATTTCTGCTCCTTCCTGTTGGCCTATTTTTAAATACTTATTAATAACATCCAACTGACTTTTTGAATTGATGGCACCGATATCTGTATTCTTATCCATCGGATCTCCAACAATTAATGATTCCATACGATCTTTTAATTTCTGCAACACTTGTTTAAATACAGATTCCTGTACATACAATCTTGATCCGGCACAACAAACATGTCCCTGGTTAAAAAATATTCCATTGATAACACCTTCTACTGCCTGATCGAGCGGCGCATCATCAAAGATGATATTGGCAGCTTTGCCACCCAATTCGAGTGTTGCTTTTTTATTGGTTCCCGATATAGCTCTTTGAATGATCTTTCCAACATCTGTTGATCCGGTAAAAGCGATCTTATTAATATCGGAATGATTTACAATGGCAGATCCTGTAGCGCCTGCACCTGTAATGATATTCACAACCCCCGGCGGCAGGTCTGCTTCCTGGATTATTTCTGCCAGTTTTAATGCTGTCAATGAAGTGGTTTCTGCAGGCTTCAATACAACAGTATTTCCGGTAGCCAGTGCCGGTGCAATTTTCCATGCGGCCATCAGTAATGGAAAATTCCATGGAATGATCTGCCCCGCTACTCCTAATGGAGCAGTTGTCCTGTTTGGAAATGCATATTCCAGCTTATCAGCCCAACCTGCATAATAAAAGAAATGATTGGCAGCAGTAGGCACATCAAAATCGCGGCTCTCACGGATAGGCTTACCTCCATCTAAAGTTTCAATGATGGCAAATTCCCTGGCCCTTTCCTGCACCATTCTTGCAATACGATAAATATATTTTGCCCTTTCTTTAGATGGCATTTTTTTCCAGACCTTTTCATACGATGTTCTGGCTGCAACTACCGCTTTGTTTACATCAGCCGTATTGGCTTCTGCTACTTCTGATAATTTCTCTTCTGTTGCAGGGTTGATGGTATCAAAATATTTCCTGCTCAGAGGCTTTTCAAATTTTCCGTTAATGAAAAGATCATACCGCGGATTTATTTTTGCTGCACTCTTACTTTCCGGTGCCGGTGCTAAGTTCCTCGCGGAGTCAAATTTTAATTTTATTGTATTGTTTCTTGACTTTGCCATTTTGCTTTATTTAACCTCACCCTCAATCCCTCTCCAAAAGAGAGGGAGACCAGGCATTTTATTATTAATTAAACATTTGCTTTTTACAATTCATCAATATTTCATTATTGATCTTTATTTCATTTTTTTGAACGATCTCATCTTCCCGATACAAAACACAACTTTTGCTTCAATCTTCGCAATTACCCTTCTCCTTTTGGAGAAGGGATAGGAATGAGGTTCAATCCATCGAAAAATAATCCGCCGATTGATACACGCCTGTCTTTTGTTTCATTAATTGCATCAATATATCATTTGCCAGGCTGCTTGCGCCAAACCTGAACCAGTGATTGTTCATCCATGCTTCTCCCAATACTTCATTCAGCATTACTAGATAATGCAATGCCAGTTTAGATTTAGAAATACCCCCGGCAGGTTTCATAGCAATGCGCTTTCCTGTTTTATAATAAAAATCCCTGATGGCTTCCAACATGACCAATGTAACCGGCATGGTAGCAGCTGGAGAAATTTTTCCTGTGGATGTTTTAATAAAATCTGCACCGGCATACATGGCTATATCACTGGCTCTTCTTACTTTATCATACGTTACCAGTTCACCTGTTTCCAGGATTACTTTTAACCTTGCTTCACCACATGCTTCTTTGATAGCAGCAATTTCATCGTATACATAATTATATTCTCCTTGTAAAAATTTTCCTCTTGAGATCACCATATCAATTTCATCTGCGCCCTGGTCTACAGCAAATCTTGTATCACGGATCTTTACATCACGTGGTGCTTGTCCACTTGGAAATGCTGTAGAAACAGATGCCACTTTTATTCCAGAATCACCCAAAGCAGTTTTAGCAACCTTTACCATGGAAGGATAAACACAAACGGCAGCAACTGTTGGTAAGCCGGGATAGGTATCCATTAAATGCTGTGCTTTGTAACAAAGCTGTTTCACTTTTCCGTCGGTATCTTTTCCCTCCAGGGTGGTGAGGTCGATCATGTTCAAAGCCAGCTTCAATCCGTTGATTTTTGTCTCATTCTTAATACTTCTTTTGGTAAACCTGGATGCCCTTTCTTCAATACCTACCTGGTCGACGTGCGGTGATAATGAAAAATCGGGAATAGTTTTGGTTGTGATCATTTTTAAAATTTTATTCGTTTAATAGTTTAAAAGTTTAATGGTTGTTATAGTCGTAATAACTTTTAAACCATTATACCTTTCAACCCTGTCTGCCGACAGGCAGGCTTTAAACGGTTAGGGCTTCAAGCGCTTCTTTTATGAGTCGTTCCACCGCTGCATTACTGTCTTTTGAAAACTGCTGAACTACCCTGTTTGCAACAATGGCATTTACACTCAGGCAATCGTGTCCAAGCAATTTTCCCAATCCGTAAATAGCCGATGTTTCCATCTCAAAGTTAGTGATCCTGTTATTATTGAAATTAAAATGAGTTAAACGATCGATCAAACCCGGACTACTTACATTCAATCTCAATATCCTACCTTGTGGCCCATAGAATCCAGGACAGGTAACCGTGATACCTTTATGAAATGCGGATCCAAATTTCTTTAAGAGTGTTTCACTGCCTTTAAAAGCATAAGGAATAGTGACAGCTGTATTCAATTTTGTTTGTTCAATAAAAGCATTTGCCATATCCTGTTCATCTTTGCTTTTATCATACGAATAAAAATTGAGCAGGTTATCCAGTCCCAGTCCATGTGTGGAAGCAACAAAACTATCAACAGGAATATCTGCCTGTAAAGAACCGGATGTACCAAAGCGGATAATATTCAGTTTACTGAAATCTTTTTTTATTTCTCTTGTTGTAAAATCAATATTTGCAATCGCATCCAGTTCATTGATGGCAATAT
>JANOPU010000149.1:0-8853 GCA_031422055.1 Ferruginibacter sp. | reverse complement strand
AATAAATATGTAGTTTTTACCGGGTCTAATTTAAAGGGCAGGATACAACTCTTCCGTTATTTTATCAGCTTTGCTTTCGCCCTCGTTATCAATTACCTGCTGTTGAAACTTTTTGTAGAGATATTTTTGTGGAATGCTTTGATAAGCCAGCTGATCACGACCCTCATTATTATTACCATCAGTTATTTAACACAGAAACATTTTAGTTTCAAGGTAAAAAAATAGACCCTCCGTAGAAACGGAGGGACTTAACGATTGCTTGCTATATAAAAACTCTTCAGTATATTCGCTTTGGTGATAACAATCTCCCTAGATTGTTTGTTATTTTATTTACACGATTGCTTGCTATTTTTAATAACTTTTAAGTCTCTGGTACGAAAGTAATCAGTGGTAAATAGTAAATAAAACAAAAAAAAAGTCGTTTTATTATGTTAAAAAGCAGGCCGTTCTTCTGAAACGATCGTCTGTATTGACTTTTGGATGACGCAATTCATGATGCCCAACCGATCTGCCGATATATTATTTCAATTGATCCATTCACTTGAGAAGTCTGAAAAAAGAAATTTTAAACTCTTTATTACCAGGAGTTCCGGCAATAAGGACCTGAAAATTGTTGAGTTATTTGATGCTATTGATAAGATGCCGGAATATGATGAAGCAACTTTATTAAAAAGATTAACCTCAATCAAAAAACCACAACTGGCAAATGTCAAAACCCACTTGTACAAAGAATTACTTGCCAGTCTTCGTTTATTAAACACTACTGGTAGTATTGACCTGAATTTGCATGAGCAACTTGATTATGCCCGTATACTTTATAATAAAGGGCTTTATCTGCATGCCTTAAAACTGTTGGACAAAACAAAAGAGATGGCAAGGAATTATCATCAGGATAGTTTTTTGATACAAGTGATCTCATTGGAGAAAAAAATTGAAACACTTCATATCACCCGAAGTATGCAAGACAGGGCAGACCAATTATCTGCCGATGCAATCACCGTAAATGAGAATAGAAAAAATATCACAGTTCTTTCTAATCTTGCCTTACAATTATACAGTTGGTATATTAAACATGGTCATGCCAGAAATGAAAATGACGAAGAAGGGGTTAAAGAATTCTTTAAAAATAATTTGCCGGGGGATGCATTTTTATTTACAGGTTTTTATGAACGGCTTTATCTTTACCAGAGTTATTGTTGGTTTGCATTTATACGACAGGATTTTTTAATGTATTACCGTTATACTCAAAAATGGGTTGATCTGTTTATAGAATTTCCTTTAATGCTTGATGTGGAAACGGGGCATTATATAAAAGGGATGCATAATTTATTGAACGCTCATTTTGATCTGAGCAATTATCAAAGGTTTCACAAAACACTGCATTATTTTGAAAGATTTGCTGCTTCAGCATTAGCAAGACTGCATGATAACAACCGTATACAGACTTTTATCTACTTAAACAGTGCAAGGTTGAATCAACATATCATGGAAGGGACATTTGAAAAAGGTATTTTATTGATACCGGAAATTGAACGGGAAATAAAAGCTAATTATCAATTTCTCGATAAGCACCGAATCCTTGTATTTAACTATAAAATAGCGATGCTTTATTTTGGCTTAGGAGATCACGGAAGATCCATTGACTATTTGCAAAAAATAATAAATGAGAATGCAGACCTGAGAACTGACCTTCAATGTTATGCCAGGCTCTTGCACCTGATGGCTCACTATGAGCTGGGTAATTATGATATCATAGAACATCTTACCCGTTCTGTATACAGGTACATGGCTAAAATGGAGAATCTTACAATTATCGAGGAGGCCATGTTCAGATTTTTAAGAAATAATTTTTATATCCCTGCTAAAAAAATTCAGCCTGAGTTTGCAGCATTTTTGCAAACGATCAGGCTATATGAGAAAAATCGTTTTCAAACGCGTTCGTTTGCATATATGGATATCATTTCCTGGGTTGAAAGCAAGGTTTACAATGTACCAATGAGTATTATTATCCGGAAGAAATACCACAGCAGTAAACGAAGTCTGAAGTAGCTGCAAGCTAAAAGCCATTAGCTGGCAAATCTGGTCAATGAATATTTGTATCTTTAAAACACTGATTATAAATTTCCTACCAAAATTATCATCCCTGTATTTGGCTAATAGCTAACAGCTTATAGCTTATAGCTCTTCGTCTGCCATTTTTGCACTATTCCTCCCTTGGCACAAAGATTGACAATCTCAAATGAAATAATAAAATATTAATATCATGGGAAAGATAATAGGAATTGACCTTGGAACCACAAACAGTTGTGTTTCAGTAATGGAAGGTAATGAGCCGGTAGTAATTGCAAATGACGAAGGACGCCGTACAACGCCTTCTGTAGTTGCTTTTTTAAAGAATGGAGAGCGCAAAGTAGGTGATCCTGCCAAGCGTCAGGCCATCACTAATCCGCATAATACTATTTCAAGTGTGAAACGCTTTATGGGCCGTCAGTTTGATGAGGTAACCGAAGAAAGTACACACTGGAGTTATAAAGTAGTAAAAGGTGACAATAATACGGTTAGGATTGACATAGATGGCAGAATGTATACCCCACAGGAATTAAGTGCGATGGTATTACAAAAAATGAAAAAAACTGCTGAAGATTACCTTGGCCACAAAGTGAATGAAGCCGTAATTACAGTTCCGGCATATTTTAATGATGCGCAGCGTCAGGCAACAAAAGAAGCAGGTGAAATTGCAGGATTAAATGTTCGCCGTATTGTAAATGAACCAACAGCAGCAGCTTTGGCTTATGGCCTTGATAAAAAGAATAAAGATCAGAAAATTGCTGTATTTGATCTGGGTGGTGGAACATTTGATATTTCTGTATTGGAATTGGGCGATGGCGTTTTTGAAGTAAAATCAACCAATGGCGATACTCACCTGGGAGGTGATGATTTCGATAAAGTGATTATGGATTGGTTAGCTGACGAATTTAAAAAAGAGGAGGCAATAGATCTGCGAAAAGACCCAATGGCTTTACAACGTTTAAAGGAAGCATCTGAAAAAGCAAAAGTTGAATTGTCATCTTCTGCAGAAACAGAGATCAATCTTCCTTATGTTACAGCAGTTGATGGTGTTCCAAAACATTTGGTAAAAAAACTTACCCGTGCAAAATTTGAATCATTAGCGGATAAATTATTTGAACGTTGTTTAAAACCTTGTGAGAAAGCCTTAAAGGATGCCGGTTTGAGTACCTCACAAATTGATGAAGTTATATTGGTTGGAGGTAGTACACGTATTCCTAAAGTACAGGAAATTGTAGAGAAACTCTTTGGAAAAAAACCAAATCGTGGTGTTAATCCGGATGAAGTTGTTGCCATCGGAGCTGCTATTCAGGGAGCTGTTTTAACCGGTGAAGTGAAAGATGTTTTACTGTTAGATGTTACTCCGTTAAGCCTTGGAATTGAAACGATGGGTGGAGTAATGACCCGTTTGATAGATAGCAATACTACGATCCCGACAAAAAAATCTGAAACTTTCAGTACAGCAAGTGATAATCAACCCGGTGTTCAGATACATGTATTACAGGGAGAAAGGCCCATGTCGAATCAAAACAAGAGCCTTGGAATGTTTAATCTGGATGGTATACCTCCGGCACCTCGCGGTGTTCCACAGGTAGAGGTTATTTTTGATATAGATGCCAATGGTATTCTTCATGTAACCGCAAAGGATAAAGGAACGGGTAAAGAACAAAAGATTCGTATTGAAGCTGGCAGTGGACTTAGCAAAGAGGAGATTGAAAAGATGAAAAATGATGCAAAAGCAAATGAAGAATCCGATAAAAAAGAGAAGGAAAAAGTAGAAAAAATAAACCAGGCCGATAGTCTGATCTTCCAGACAGAAAAACAACTGAAGGATTACGGCGATAAAATATCTGCAGATAAAAAAGTTACTATTGAAGCTTCAGTGGCTAAATTGAAAGAAGCCCACAAAGCTCAGGATATTGCACAGATCGATACAGCAATGGCTGAATTAAATGCAGCATGGACATCTGCCAGTGAAGAAATGTACAAAGCAACGCAGGAAGGAGCAGCACCAGGCCCGGATAGTCAGCAGTCAAACGGCCATAACGGTGAGGAGCAAACCACTTCCGGAACCGGAACAGAGAATGTAACTGATGCAGAATTTGAGGAAGTAAAATAAAAAAAAGCTCGTATAGTGGTCTGGCCACTTAAGTCGCCAGACCACTAAAAAAAATCCCCGATATCAATTCGGGGATTTTTTGTGCGTTTCATACTATTTTTATTAAATAAGCGTTTACAGGGTTCAAGTCAGCCAAAAAACCTTTTAAATGAAAAAAATCTTAATATTTACTTTTCTGGTAATAATTGTTTCCGGTTTTCTTTTAGCATGTTCCGTTTCAGTTGAACAAGCAGCAAATCATAATTACAAGCATTGCAGGAAGATTAAATAAGAAACTTACTTATCATTTATTTGTTTCCAGAAAAGAATGGTTATAGGGCAATGGGAGCCTAATTTAATGTGCGATCTGAAGAATTCTCCTGTAATTATTAAAAAAAGTTCCATAATAGAAATGCCCTGTTTTATACAGGGCATTTCTATTATATGAATATAAATTTACATTAAATCAAGTGAAAGAGCAAAAAACGTAACGTTGAATGGCAATATCATTGAGCAATACCCACCTCCAATTTGGTACACCCAGAAAAATACAGCAACCGATACAAAAAATAAAAGCCAATAAAGACCTTTTGATTTTTTAGTTGTTTCCATTTGTTATTTATTTTTGGCAAATATAAGATAGATGGAATAAACTCAAGCATTTTTACTATAAAAATATTTGAAATATTACAATACTTCTATTTGCTTAAATTGCGTCTTGAAAATTAAAATATGATCATTCAGTTTCTACTAAAATATAAGTCGCATTACGGGCAGGCATTATATTTACATATCAACAACTCTTTACAAGATAGCAACCTTGTTGAACAAGAGTTGTCAATGCTGTATCTGAATGATGAATTGTGGCATATATATATTGATACGGATGAATTTGAATTGCCTGAAACGGTATCTTATAGTTATGTTTTAAAAGAAAATGGAAATGAAAATAAAACTGACTTGTGTAAAAAGCGTACGGTTAATTTAAAAAAAATTAAAACCAAATCACTGGATATTGTTGATGAATGGCAGGTAGTATCTTTATATGAAAATGTATTTTTAAGCAAGCCTTTTGAACAGGTTTTTGATAAAAGTTTCAGTAAAGAAGTCAAAAAAGAAAAGGCAAAAAAACATACCCATATTTTTAAAGTATTTGTTCCTCATTTACAAGATGGTAAAGTGATCTGCCTTTCCGGTTCTGCAAAGGAAATGAATAAATGGTCAGATGTTGAACCCATTTTATTGACTAAAACAAAAACTGTCTGGTCTGGCAGCATTAACTTGAATAAGGAGAATTTTCCGATCTCTTATAAATTTGGTATTTATGACCTGAACGAAAAAAAGATCATTTACTTTGAAGATGGAAATAACCGGATGATAGACGGCCCTTCAGGCAAAGACAAAACCGTTTTATATAATAATTTTCCAGGCTTTCATCAATACAAATGGCAAGGTGCCGGGCTCAATTTTCCATTATCGTCAATTAAGACAGAACAAAGCTGGGGTGTAGGTGATTTTACAGATCTGAATTTGTTGTCAGACTGGGCAAGTAATGCAGGTTTAAAAATGATCCAGTTACTTCCTATAAATGATACAACTGCAACGCATACCATCAGGGATTCCTATCCTTATGCATCTATTTCAGCTTTTGCATTGCATCCTTTATTTCTGAATGTTCAAAAACTTTCCATTGCAGCAGGTATAGAAATTTCAGAGGAATTACTTCAGGAAATAAAAAGATTGAATGATCTGCCACAAATTGACTATCAGGCTGTAGTTAAAATAAAAGTTAAAGCCATCAAAGAATTGTATGTTAAAGATAAATTTTCTTATAAAGATGATTTTGCTTTTTTTGATTTTTTTGATCTGAACCGTAATTGGTTGGTTCCTTATGCTGCTTTTTGTTATTTAAGAGATCTTTATAATACCGCTGATACTTCTAAATGGGAAGATTTTCAATATTACAATGAAGATGAAGTGCAGGAACTGGTCAGTCCCGATAATTCTCATTATGATGAAGTTGCTATTCATTATTTTACTCAATACCACCTGCATCTGCAACTATTGGATGCAGTAGATTATGCACATAAAACAGGGATCATTTTAAAAGGGGATCTTCCGATCGGTGTTGGCCGTCATAGTGTAGATACCTGGATGTATCCTGCACTTTTTCACATGGATATGCAGGCAGGTGCTCCACCGGATGCTTTTGCAGTAAAAGGCCAAAACTGGGAATTTCCAACATATAATTGGGAAGAGATGGGCAAAGATGATTATGCCTGGTGGCGCCAGCGCATGGAGCACATGAGTAATTATTTTGATGCCATAAGAATTGATCATATACTGGGATTTTTCAGGATATGGAGTATTCCGCAAAAGGATGTCGAAGGGATACTTGGAAGATTTGTTCCTGCAATACCTTTAAGTAAAAATGATTTTGAAGCAGTGGGGATTCATTTTGATGAAGATCGTCTATGCAAACCATTTATAACGGAACAGTTATTGTCTTCTTTTTTCCGGGGCAATGAAGATTGGGTAAAAGATAATGTATTAGATAAGAATGGTTTCAAAAAAACGTTTGATACACAACAAAAGATCGCAGCCTGGTTTAAAGAAAATCCTGCTAAAGCATTTTTGCAACAAGGATTGTTTGACCTCTTAACAAATGTTGTGCTGATCAGGGATCCAATCCAATCGGGGCAATATCATTTCAGGATAAATAATCAGTTTACAGAATCATATAAACATCTCGATCATTCACTTCAGGAAAAATTAAACACATTATATAAGCGTTACTTTTTTCAAATGCAGGATGAGCTATGGAAGAATGAGGTTGAAAATAAATTGAATGCATTACAAAAAAATACAACCATGCTTTTATGTGCCGAGGATCTTGGCATGGTTCCGGATTTTGTTGAAAATGTATTGTTAAACAGGGAAATACTTTCATTGGAGGTACAACGGATGTCTAAAAAAAGCGATGAAAAATTTTCTCATCCTAAAAATGCATCTTACTTGAGTGTGGTTACTCCATCAACACATGATATGAGCCCTTTACGGCTTTGGTGGGAGGAAGACACAGAGACAACTCAGTATTTTTATAAGAACATCATGAGGCATGAAGGAAATGCACCCTACTATTGTGAACCTTGGGTTTGCAGGGAGATCATCCAACAGCATTTATATTCTCCGGCTATGTGGGCAGTGTTTTTATTCCAGGATATTTTAAGTATGGATGATAAGATCAGAAGAGAAAACCCTTCTGAAGAGCGGATCAATATACCAGCAGATCCGAATCATAACTGGAATTACCGCATGCACATTACGCTGGAAAGTCTTTTGAAATCAACTTCTTTCTATCAAAATCTAAATGACATGATCAGGCGGAGCGGACGCTGATAAAGTTTTATGAAAGTTTCTTATAAAACATACAGCTTACCTTTTAAATATCCATTTACTATTTCTAAGGGAACAAAAACACATCAGCCAACATTCATAGTACAATTGGATTTTTTTGGTGTCAAGGGTTACGGTGAAGCGCCGGCCATCAGTTATTACAATATCCCTGTAGAAAAAATGATCTCCGATCTTGAATTGAAGAAAAATTTTGTTGAAAAATTTTCTTTCTCTGATCCTGAACGCTACTGGCATTACCTCCATCATTTATTTCCTGGTAATCCTTTTTTAGTTTGTGCACTTGATATCGCAGGATGGGATATCTATGGCAAATTAAAAAGAAAACAACTACACGAATTGTGGGATTTGGACCTGTCAAAAGCTCCGCTTACCGATTATACCATCGGCATCGATAACATTGAAACCATGGTAAAAAAAGTGAAAGAGAAACCTTGGCCGGTTTATAAAATAAAGGTTGGTACCGCTGATGATATTGAAATGGTAACGGCTTTAAGATCTGAAACAGATGCTATATTCAGGGTGGATGCCAACGCCGCCTGGACATTGGAAGAAGCATTACAAAAGATTCCTTTATTGAAAAAACTGGGTGTTGAATTTGTTGAACAACCTTTAGCAAAAGACAATTGGGACGATATGAAGATTTTATATAAAAGTTCTGTTCTTCCTTTAATTGCCGATGAGTCATGTATTAAAGAAGCTGATGTTATAAAATGCGTTGACCATTTTCACGGAATTAATATCAAGCTTACAAAATGCAGTGGGATAACTCCTGCAAGAAGAATGATCAGCAAAGCAAAAGAACTTGGACTGAAAGTTATGGTAGGCTGTATGAATGAAAGTTCTATTGGTACTGCTGCTATTGCACAACTGGCACCATTACTGGATTATGTGGATATGGACGGGCCGTTGCTGTTGGCTGAAGATATTGCTGAAGGGGTGAAGTTTGATAATGGTAAGATCATTTATAGAGAAGGGCCGGGGTTAGGAATTGAAGTGACAGGCTATTAGCTATTAGTTGGTTCAATAAGGTCAACGATCATCTTTTATGCATTGGTTTCGTTCTGTAAATTTAATTACATCCAATAGAGTATAGCTAACAGCTAACGGCTTATAACTTTCAGCTATTCTTTCATCAACTTATTCTTCTGCGAAATATATTCTTCCTGCGTGATCGCTCCTTTTTGCATCAATTCAAATAGTTTTTGCAATTCATCTGCTATCATTGCCTGTGATGGCTTGTTTCCTGAATTTTCGGCGATGGCTTTTGCAAG
>JANOPU010000148.1:0-4876 GCA_031422055.1 Ferruginibacter sp. | reverse complement strand
TTTTTATCAGCCTTAACTTCATCGGCCATTCCGAATAATTCCAGGATATCTTTATCTGTTTCAAAACCGATAGAACGCAATAAAGTTGTTACCGGGAATTTTTTCTTACGGTCAATGTAAGCAAACATTACATTGTTAATGTCTGTGGCAAATTCCATCCAGGCTCCTTTAAAAGGAATAACCCTGGCAGAATATATCTTGGTGCCGTTCGGGTGAACTGACTGTCCGAAGAAAACACCAGGTGAACGGTGTAGCTGGCTGACTACAACCCTTTCTGCACCATTGATAACAAAGGTACCGCGGGGAGTCATGTAAGGAATATTTCCTAAGAAAACATCCTGAACAATGGTTTGAAAATCTACGTGTTCTTCATCATTACAGCTAAGACGGAGCTTTGCTTTTAATGGAACAGCATAGGTAAGACCACGCTCAATACATTCGTCAATCGAATACCTTGGAGGATCCACGAAATAGTCTAAAAATTCCAATACGAAAATGTTACGGGTATCCGTTATAGGGAAATTTTCCCTGAATACACGGAATAATCCTTCTACATTACGCTTATCTGGCGTAGTTTCTAACTGGAAAAAATCTTTGAACGATTGGATCTGGATTCCGAGCAAATCGGGCGTTTCTGCCAGAAGTTCAACTTTTCCAAAATTGATACGCTGTGCAGCGGGTGATTTAGTTGCAGACATATTTTAATTAAAACGTTTAGTGTAGGCCTTTTAATGAAAGAATACAGCTTGCGCCACTACTCCTAAATTAAAGGAGGGCAAAGGTACGGAAAACTCTTTAGATTATTTCAAGATTTTTTTGAAATTAGAAGCATTGGTTTGGTTTTTGTAGAAAAGGAGCTTTTGCCAGATTTTCAATCCTCTAAAATCTTTTAAAAATGAAAAAGCCGAAGATCACTCCCCGGCTTTTAAAGCTATTTTTTAAAAGAACAATTAAGCTACCTCAACTTCAGCACCAGCTTCAGTTAATTTAGTTTTAAGTTCCTCAGCTGTTGCTTTATCAACGCCTTCTTTAACTGGTTTTGGAGCACTATCAACTAAATCCTTAGCTTCTTTAAGTCCTAAACCTGTTAATTCTTTAACGATTTTCACAATAGCCAGTTTATTAGCACCTGCGGCTTTCAAAATAACATCAAAAGATGTTTTTTCTTCAGCAGCTGCGGGGCCATCGCCACCTGCGCTTACTACAACTGCAGCAGCAGCTGGTTCAATACCATATTCTGATTTTAAGAATTCAGCTAATTCCTGAACTTCTTTTACTGTTAAACCTACCAGGTTTTCTGCTAATGCTTTTACGTCTGCCATAATGATTGATTTTTTCCGGCTTCATCCCCGCGTTTTACGGATCCGTCGGATAGTTTAAAAAAATTGTTTTTATAATTAATTGTCTGCTATTTAAGCCAAACAATATAATACTAAATTATTCTGCAACCGGTTCTTCTGGTGCAGTATCTGTTGATTCTGCAGCCGGGGCCTCCGGTGTTGCTTCTGCTGCAGGGGCTTCTGCAACTGCTTCTGCTACGGGAGCTTCTGGTGCCACCGGAGATTCTGCAACTGTTGCTACAACTGCTGCTGCAACCGGAACTTCCACAACTGCTTTTGCAGCATCCTTATTTTGCAATGCTCCTAAAACACGTTGAATAGGTGCTTGCAATAAACCAATGATCTCACCGATAAGTTCATTTTTGGTTTTGATTTGTGTAAGCACCTTTAACTGGTTGTCTCCAACAAATACATCTCCATTGATAAAAGCTGCTTTTAACACAGGCCTTTCATTGTTATTTGCTTTACGGAAACTACTGAGAATAACAGCAGGGTCTTTTGGATTTTCGCTGAATAAAAGTGCAGTTACTTTATGTAATGAATCATAAACACCAGCATATTTTTCAGAATCAAGACTTTCCAAAGCTTTTTTTATCAAAGTGTTTTTAGCCACTTTCATTTCTACCTGCTTATCGAAGCAATGACTGCGTAATTTGCCAACCTGAGCTACAGTAAGGCTTTCCGTGTCAGTAATATAGAAATTATTATATTGAGAGAATTTGCCTTTCAGCAATTCTATCACTTCATTTTTTTCCTGTTTTGTCATAACAAATATTTTATTAAGGCCTTGTTTCCTCTCCTTTAGGGGAGGTTAGGTGGGGCTTTAGTTTTGAACAGATTTTGTGTCTACAATAATACCCGGACTCATTGTACTAGCCATACTTACTCCTTTAAGGTAAGTTCCTTTAGAGGAAGATGGCTTTAATTTAATGATTGCGTTAATAAATTCCTGGCAGTTTTCTGCTATTTTTTCAGATGCAAAACTTATACGTCCTACAGATGCATGAATAATACCAACTTTATCAACTTTAAAGGCAATTTTACCGCCCTTTAGATCATTCACTGCACCAGCCACATCATTGGTAACCGTTCCTGTCTTTGGATTTGGCATCAGGTTACGGGGACCTAACACTTTACCCAGTTTACCAATTTTCGGCATCACTGATGGGGTTGCTACAATAACATCAATATCTGTCCAGCCGGATTCAATTTTTGTAATAAATTCATCTAACCCAACAAAATCAGCTCCTGAAGCCTTGGCTTCTGCTTCCTTATCGGGTGTACATAAAACCAATACACGCTTAGTTTTACCAGTACCATGTGGCAATGAAACAGTACCACGAATAGCCTGATCAGCTTTTTTAGGATCTACCCCTAAACGAACATGCAGGTCTACAGAACTATCGAATTTTGTTGTATTTATTTCTTTTACTAAAGATGATGCTTCTTTAAGCGTATAAGCTTTGTTAATGTCAACCTTAGTGTTTGCTATTTTTCTAGCTTTTGTGATCATTTTATTTAATTTGTAATTGTGACAACCTGCCGGCAGGCAGGTTAATTTTCCCAGGGAGCTTTACCTTCTACAGTTAATCCCATGCTGCGTGCAGTACCGGCAACCATGCTCATTGCGCTGTTAATAGTAAAAGCATTCAGATCGGTCATTTTATCCTTTGCGATCTCTTCAACCTGTGCCCATGATACTTTTCCTACTTTTACACGATTGGGTTCTTTACTACCACTGGTGATCTTTGCAGCATCCATTAACTGAACAGCAGCGGGAGGGGTTTTGATTACAAATTCAAATGATTTGTCAGCGTACACTGTGATTAAAACAGGTAATACTTTTCCAGGTTTATCCTGTGTTCTTGCATTAAACTGCTTACAGAACTCCATGATATTGATACCTTTAGAACCAAGGGCTGGTCCAATCGGCGGTGCCGGGTTGGCTTGTCCTCCTTTACACTGGAGTTTTACATAGCCTGTAATTTCTTTTGCCATTATTTACTTTTTTTGGTGATAACGTTCGTCCGCAATTACGGATAAACTCCCATGTTGTACCGTTTTTACACGGTTCGTATTCAATAAAGAACTAATTGGGGCGGCAAAAGTAAGGGAATATTTTTATATAATAAAAAAAACCGTCCAGAAAATTTTCTGAACGGTCTTAAGCAGTTGGTTATGGTACCTTATACAAGTTTTTCTACCTGCATATAACTTAATTCTACTGGTGTAGCTCTTCCAAATATTTTTACCTGTACTTTTAATTTTTTCTTTTCGTCGCTTACTTCTTCAATAACACCATTAAAATCATTGAATGGCCCGTCGATGATCTTGATGGTTTCGCCAATAATAAATGGCTCACTCATTGTTACCCCGCCAACATCACTCATTTCATCTACCTTACCGAGCATCTTATTAACTTCGGCTTTTCGTAATGAAATGATATTTCCTTTAGAACCTTTACCATCAGTTAAAAAGTGCATTACATTACTGATGTTACTTACATGCTGAATGATATCATCATTTAGTTTATCCCCAGCCACTTCCATCATAATATATCCCGGATAAAAATTTCTTTCCCGCATGACTTTTTTGCCATTAAGCACTTTATAAACTTTTTCAACGGGTAAAAATATCTGAACAATAACTTTAGTCCATGCATTGCGAATGATATCCTTATCAAGGTATTCTTTAATCTTACGTTCCTTTCCACTCACTACTCTAAGTACATACCATTTACTTTCTTTCTCAGGCTTCTCAGACTTCTCTGTTACTATTGGTTTCTCAATAGCGACAATAGCACCTTCTTCGGTATTTTCAACCGTATCGGTATGCTCAATATTATCTATAGTCTCTTCGTTTCCCTGTACTGATGTATCTTCCATAATTACTTAAATAAGGAGTAAATAAATTTCATTGACCCATTTGCAATAAAATCCATCAATGCTACTATAGCAGTAATGAATAATGTTGCTCCAAGTACAATCATTGTAGACTGTTGTAACTGATCCCATTTTGGCCAGGTTACTTTTTCCATCATTTCTTTGTAAGATTCCTTTACAAAAACTGTGAATTTATTCATAGTAATAACTCGTTTAAAGGTTTAATAGTTTAAAGGTTTAAGACGTTTATTAGTTTATCGTTACTTCAATAAAAAAGAACCAATAAACCTTTAAACCAATCAACCTACTCCGCACGGGCACTAGGATTCGAACCTAGATCAAAGGTTTTGGAGACCCGTATGCTGCCGTTGCACCATGCCCGTAAGAAAGCTAAAAGCTATTAGCGGTGAGCCAATAGCTTTTAGCATTATTTCATAAAGATAGGCAATTATTATCAGTTAAGTCCTTTTGACCATATACTAATAGCTAAAAGCTAACAGCTATCTTAGTTCTTATTTTAAAATTTCAGTAACCTGTCCGGCACCTACTGTACGGCCACCTTCACGAATCGCAAACTTTAATCCTTTCTCCATCGCAATCGGTTGGATAAGTTTTACAGTAAGATTTGTGTTATCGCCAGGCATAACCATTTCA
>JANOPU010000147.1:0-7897 GCA_031422055.1 Ferruginibacter sp. | reverse complement strand
ATATAAACGTCGTCCTTAAGAGTAGGATTACTACTGCTGAGCCTACTTTGCATAACTGTGCCACATAGCTCCTTCCCGAAATCGGCCCGTCCCGATGAATGAAATGATATCGGGAGCTGTATATCCCTGCCCGAATGACTTCAGTCAGGCGGGGATTTCGGGCCTGCTCCGATGAATATCGGAGGGTCTTTTTTTGGTTCTTTTTTTTGTGGCACACCCCGATCCTTTCGGGGGACAAGCAAAAAAGAACATATCAATTAAACGAACTTCCGAACACTTGTGGTGTTTTCACCAGCCGGTAACATGATCATAGAATCGTGGCAGGTCAAAAGACCAAGCCACGGCATAACAGTTACCCGAAGATGTAAAAGAAAATAATCCACAAATTCCATGGTCATTGATAAAAGGGATGTAAAACCGTCTTATTCATGAATATTATGGTACAGATCTTCAGCTTGTATGGAATGTAATAACCTGATTTCGGATAAGAAACGAAGATAAAATTGTTTTCTATTAATTGGAGTGTTATGAAATTAAGAGTAAAGAACTAATGCGGAATCTACAGAAGTAAACAAGATGATTAAAGCTATATGGCAGGAACGGGCTGTAATCGTTCCTGCCTTGACTTTTTTGCTACTTTTTTTGTTAAGAAAAAAAGGAGAGAACAACAAGTAATTAGTATCTATCAACTTATAAAATATCTTATCCCGAACTCAGGTTAATAAAAAATGAATTACCGGCTTTTGTAAATGATCTGAAAACAATTCATGCTGCATTAAGTGAGCAAAAAAGGTAATCATACGGTTTCATAAAACAGGGTTCGGGTTCATGCCTTTACGATTAAAGGCGGAGATATTGTAAATTTGAAAAAGTGTAACACCCGCATCAGCGTAAAATGAAGATACTCAGCGATAAATACCTGGAAGCATATAAGGAACAGTTGCCTGTCGACATATCTTTCACTTTGAAGGAAGTGGATGAAATAGAATTGACTGCACAAACCTTTACTTTTTATACATCCATTGCTGTTATATCTTCTTCACGAATTGAAGGAGAGCAAATGGAAATTGACAGCTATGTAAAACATAAAAT
Source organism: Ferruginibacter sp. (assembly GCA_031422055.1). Classification (GTDB taxonomy): domain Bacteria; phylum Bacteroidota; class Bacteroidia; order Chitinophagales; family Chitinophagaceae; genus Ferruginibacter. The sequence continues at coordinate 6,805 of JANOPU010000147.1, read as the reverse complement.
GCAGGGTATAGAATATTTACCCGGGTTAGTAGAGAAGCCAAACGATCTATACAATGCATACCTGTTTGCCAAACAAAATAAACTTACTATAAAAAATTTTCTACAGAGTCACCTGTTGCTTTCACAACATTTATTGTCTGAAAAACAAAGAGGGATTTACAGGAAAAATGAAATGCTGGTAATGGAACATAAAACGGGCAGGATAGAATTTGAAGCAGCTCCATTTGCCATTGTGGAAGCAGAAATGAATAAATTATGGGGTGATATTAAATCACTATTAAAGACAAAACTTAGTGAGGAAGAAATATTTTATTATGCAGCATTCATTCATGCTGTATTTGTGAGTATTCATCCTTTTAATGATGGGAATGGCAGGGCTGGACGGTTGTTGGAAAAATGGTTCCTGGCAGTGTTTCTTGGTGAAAGGGCATGGTATATTAAATCGGAAAAATACTATTACCATCATGTAAATGATTACTACAAAAATTTAAACCGGCTGGGAATTTTTTATGAGAAAATAGATTACGAAGGGGCTGATTTGTTTTTGCAAATGCTACCACGTTCAATAGACTATAAGCAATAGAAAGAACCATAACTGTGAGATTAAAAAAATGGATGCGAAACTGTCTTATTCATGAATATTTTGGTACAGATCTTCAGCTTGTATGGAATGTAATAACCTGATTTCGGATGAAGATAAAATTGTTTTCTATTAATTGGAGCGTTTTTTTCTGCAGCCCTTGATTTTTGCTTCTTGGAACAAGGTCCCGCTTATTGCGGGATCAAGGAAAAGAAGAAGATAGAAATCAATAAGTTAGAAACTTGTTACTTAAGAGCAAAAAAGAACGTATCAATTAAACGATTTTCCGAACACTTGTAGTCAAAGGACCAGGCCACGGCATAACAGTTACCCGAAGCTGTAAAAGAAAATAATCCACAAATTCCATGGTCATTGATAAAAGGGATGCGAAACCGTCTTATTCATGAATATTTGGTACAGATCTTCGGCTTGTATGGAATGTAATAAAGAATGAACTACCGGCTTTTGAAAATGATCTGAAAACAATTCATGCTGCATTAAGTGAGCAAAAAAGGTAATCAATTTTTAGGGAGCCCTTGCCCCCCCTGCCCTGGTTCCACTGCCCCGGTTCGTGTCTCACGAATTGGATTCATTGCCTTTTTGTCGTTCCCAAGGCTTCAGGATAACAGTACATCAGCAGGAATACTCAATTCCCGGTGAAATAATCTTGCTAATTCCAATGTAAGCGGTTTACGTTTATTGAGCAGGGCCGATACGTATCCTTTGCTTCCAACTTTCCCAACCCAATCTTTATTTTTCAGACCAAGGTCCTCCATTTTCTGTTTAATGGCTTCAATAGGATCGGGAAAAGGAACCGGGTAATGTATATCTTCGAATTGTTTAATCAGCAATAATGCAACCTGAACTTTTTCTCCCAGAGTGCTGTTGGGTTTAACATTATTATCAAATTGCTTATCAACCCAGTCAAGATATTCCTGGTATTGCTTTTTGGTTTTAATTATTTTAAGCTCCATATTTATTTTTTCTTGTTTTGAATGGCTGTAACGTCAATTTTGTCGTATGCTGCATGTGTGCCAAACCATTTTATCTGGATGGCTTTAAAATCAAAAATAATTCTAACTACCAACCGGTATTTATTCCCCATGATATTAAATATTACCCGGTCATCTGCAACTAAACTGGCATTTGCATAAACTAGTTTTAATTCATTAAAGTTTTTAAAATCACAATTCACTAACTCATGATACCACTCCTGCAGTGCTGTTGCAGCGGCAGGATACTTTTTACAATACTCCAGTAATGTTCTTCTTGTTATAATGTTAAACACGTGCCTAAAGGTAATAAAAAGTTTTCTATTAGAAAACTTTAGTTTATAAATAATTCTCAGATAAATAATGAATTAGTTCAGAACATGTTCATTAGGTGGAACAGAGAAGATCAACAGCAATATTGGCCTTCTTTTAAATGCCCCTTGCCCCGGTTCTCCGCCATGGTTTGTGTCACACGAACCATATTTAGTTTTAAAAACATCGATTTTCTCAACACATTTACACTTTAATATTTGACAGAGTTAAAAAACCACTTTAAATTGAGAAAATAAACGTTTTTTAAGGAGGTTTTTCTCACGGATCCTATAATAAATCCCACTTTTACCAGGCATGAGCAAAATTGATACGTAAACAAAACAGCCTTAAACGACTGAATTTTTTATAATGAGAAACATTTCCTTCTTTGATTTTGAGATTGACCCTTCTACCCACCAAGTTCAAGACATTGGTGCAATCTATACCAATGAAAAAAAATTCAGGGGGAAATCAATAGGAGATTTTAAGTTATTTATGCAGGATGCTGAATTTATCGTTGGGCATAATGTTTTCAGCCACGATTTAAGATACCTTCATCAATATCTCGGAGACAAAACTTTCGGAGAACATAATACTATTGATACTTTATTTCTTTCCCCACTTCTGTTTCCTTCAAGACCCTACCATCATTTGTTGAAAGATGACAAGCTACAAGTTGACGAATTAAATAACCCGCTGAATGATGCAAAAAAAGCACAGCATCTTTTTAATGATTTGGTAGTTGCTTTTAATACACTAAGTGGCGAAATGAAAAATATTTTGTTTGGCCTACTTGGGAATATAAAGGAGTTTACTAATTTTTTTAAAGCAATAAACTATCAACAAACAAAAACGCTTGAAAGTATTGAATCTATTATCAGGCAAGTTTTTGAAGGGAGGTTATGTTCTGTGGCCAATTTGCAAGATCTAATTCATAATTCACCCATACCATTGGCTTACGCGTTAGCCTTAATTAATGCCAACGATCAATATTCCATCACCCCTCCTTGGGTACTACATAATTATAAAGAAGTTGATCTTGTTCTTAAGAGACTAAGAGGCAAGCCTTGTATTGAAGGTTGTATATATTGCAATCAAGCACTAAATGCTTATGATTCACTTAAGCGTCATTTTGGATTTTCTGAGTTTCGATCATATGACGGAGTACCATTGCAGGAAAATGCAATAAATGCGGCTATTCAGGGCGATTCTCTACTAGCTGTTTTTCCTACCGGAGGCGGCAAGTCGATTACTTTTCAACTCCCAGCTTTGATGGATGGAGAAAACACTAAATCGCTAACAATAATTATTTCGCCTTTGCAATCTCTTATGAAAGACCAGGTTGATAACCTGGAGCGTAAAGGCATTGTTAATGTAGTTACAATTAACGGCTTGCTCGATCCAATAGAAAGGAGCAAAGCAATAGAGCGTGTGCAGGATGGAAGCGCTCACCTTTTATATATATCTCCAGAATCTTTACGATCTGTAACTATAGAAAAATTATTACTGGGCAGAAAGATATCGCGTTTTGTAATCGATGAAGCCCACTGTTTCTCATCATGGGGTCAAGATTTTAGAGTTGATTATTTATATATAGGAGAGTTTATCACAAATCTTCAGGTGAAAAAGGGATTAGAAGAAAAAATACCAGTGTCCTGTTTCACTGCTACAGCTAAGCAAAAGGTTATTGAAGATATCAAGTTATATTTCATGGATAAATTGGGTTTGGATCTGAGACTTTTTAGTTCTAGTGCATCCAGGAATAACCTGCATTATAAGGTATATAATGAAGAAGGGGAAGAACAGAAATACGCCGAAACCCGTAGATTACTAGAGCTAAAGAAATGCCCAACGATCATTTATGTTTCTCGCACAAAAAGAGCAGCCAAGCTTACACAAAAACTCAATAAAGATGGTTTTATAGCAAGGGCTTTTCATGGAAAAATGGATAAAGAAGAAAAAACGAAAAATCAGAATGATTTTATTGAAGGGAACGTAGATATTATGGTGGCTACATCAGCTTTTGGAATGGGTGTAGACAAAGCAGATGTGGGGATGGTGCTTCATTATGACATATCAGATTCACTTGAAAATTATGTGCAGGAATCTGGTCGTGCCGGAAGAGATGAATCTATTACTGCAGATTGTTATGTTCTCTTTAATGAGGAGGATCTTAATAAACATTTTATTCTTCTTAACCAGACAAAGCTTGATATTAAAGAGATCAACCAGGTTTGGAAAGCTATTAAAGACCTTACCAAAACGCGTGATAAAGTAATGAATTCTGCATTGGAGCTTGCACGAAAAGCTGGGTGGGATGATAACATAAAAGAGATAGAAACAAGAGTTACCACTGCCATTTCTGCATTAGAAGAGGCTGGCTATATTAAAAGAGGTCAGAATATGCCCCGGATTTTTGCTAATAGTATTTTGTCCAAAACCGCACAGGATGCTATTGATCTTATCAATTCGTCATCAAATATACCTGCAGATAAAAAGGAAAAAGCAATACGTATCATTAAGAAACTTTTTTCCAGTAAAAGTCGTAGCAAAACAACAGATGAACAAGCGGAATCGAGGGTTGATTATATTTCTGAACAACTGGGGATTAACCGACAGGAAGTAATCAGCATAATTCAGTTGTTGAGAGAAGATAAAATTCTAGCCGATGCAAAAGATCTGACTGCGTTTATAAAAAAGGGTGAAAACATTCGTAACCCATTATCTACATTAGAAAAATACAAAAAGCTTGAAGATTTTTTCCTTTCAGTTTTTACGGAGGAGGAAAAGCATTTTAACCTGAAAGAATTAAGTGAGCAAGCGCTGCAATCTGGCTGTGATCATGTGACTCCACAGACCATTAAAACCTTATTAAATTTTTGGGCTATCAAAAATTGGATCAAACGAAGCAATCTGGATTTTTCAAGAAATCATATAAATATTGTTCTGTCCTGCAGACTCAAGGAATTAAAAGAAAAAATGTCCATCAGGCATCAGGTTGTAAAAACTGCAATTGAATATCTTTTTCAAAAAGCAGCCCAAATAAAAAATCAGACTGAAGAAATATTAATAGAGTTCTCTATTGAAGAATTGAAAGAACAAGTTATAAGAAAGTCAGGGATGTTTAAAATTAAACCTTCTACTGAAGATATAGAGGATAGCTTATTTTATTTATCCAGGATTGATGCAATTAAAATAGAAGGCGGATTTCTTGTAGTGTATAATCGCTTAACAATTGATAGAATAGAAAAGAATAATAAGATTCAATACAAACAGGAAGATTATCAAAAGTTAAAAGACTTTTATCAGAATAAAGTACAGCAAATTCACATTGTAGGAGAATATGCAAGGAAGATGGTGGAGAACTATGAAGGGGCCCTTAAATTTGTTGATGATTATTTCCGTTTAAATTATTCATCATTTCTAAATAAATATTTTCCCGGGAGCAGGCAAGATGATATTAAGCGAACAATGACACCAGCCAAATTCAAACAACTCTTTGGCACCTTATCTCCATCACAACTTAATATTATAACAGATTCTGTAAACCAATATATCCTGGTAGCAGCAGGTCCTGGTAGCGGTAAAACCCGGGTGTTGGTTCACAAACTTGCTTCATTATTACTGGCAGAAGATGTTAAACATGAACAATTGCTGATGCTAACATTCTCACGTGCAGCAGCAACTGAATTTAAGAAGAGGTTACTTAGTCTTATTGGAAATGCTGCACATTTCGTAGAAATAAAAACATTTCACTCTTATTGTTTCGACTTATTAGGTAAAGTAGGAAATCTAACTGATGCTGATTCTGTCTTGAAGAAAGCTGTGGAAAGTATCCGCAAAGGAGAGATAGAACTAAGCCAGATTACCAAAGCTGTTTTGGTCGTTGATGAAGCACAGGATATGAATGCAGATGAATATGAATTGGTGAAAACATTAATGAATCAAAATGAGGATATGCGTGTTGTTATGGTAGGAGACGATGACCAGAATATTTATGAGTTCCGCGGTTCTGATTCAAAATATATGCAGGATATGGTTAAGACTCATCATGCAAGATTATATGAGTTAGTTGACAATTATCGTAGCAAATCTAATCTTGTGCACTTCAGTAACCAGTGGGTTGGTCAGCTTAATTCTAGGTTAAAAGAAACCCCCATTATGCCGGTTGATGGAAAGGATGGATTAATTACAGTGGTTGAACAAGCTACACCTAATATGATTGTACCGCTCGTTCAATCCATTTGTGATACAGACCTCGCAGGCTCTACATGCGTTTTAACACGCACAAACGATGAAGCTGCACAGGTTGCAGGCTTGCTGATCAATCGCGGATATCAAGCCAGGCTTGTCCAATCGAACGATGGATTTAACTTGTATAATCTTAATGAAATTAGATGGATTTGTGAAAAAATTCAGGGTGCAAACGAAGTTCACATAGTTAGTGAAGAAGAGTGGATTGAAATAATGAACGTATTTAAAATCGAGTTCCAGGCTAGTAATAAACTTGAATGGTGCCTGGCAATATTACATGACTTCGAATCAGTAAATCCTGGTAGAAAATATAAAAGTGACTGGAAGACATTTGTATCAGAATCAAAGTTTGAGGATACTATTCAGATCAATAATGAAACAATTTATGTTTCTACCATACATAAAGCAAAAGGAAAGGAGTTTGACAATGTGTTCCTATTGCTGGCTAATATGGATGTTAACTCGCAGGAAGTAAAAAGACAACTATATGTGGCCATGACCAGAGCTAAGAATCTTCTGCAGATATTTTATAATGGGGAATATTTTTCGCAAACAAGATGTACAAATCTTTCGTACACTCAAGATCAAATAAAATATCAAACTCCTGAAAACCTATCATTTTTACTTACTCATAAAGATGTGTATTTAAGTTATTTTCAATCTGTGC
>JANOPU010000146.1:0-30127 GCA_031422055.1 Ferruginibacter sp. | reverse complement strand
TGTGTAGTTACTTAAACTTATCTCAACAGGAAACTCAGTGCCATCCTTTTTTAATGCAAAAAGATCTCTGCCAATTCCCATTGTCCTGGGTTCCGGTTTCTTTTGAAAATTTTCTCTATGCTTATGATGTGTGCCGGAATAGCGGGTTGGCAAAAATATTTCTACCTTTTTCCCAATCACTTCATTTTTACTATTATATCCAAACTGTTTGATCAGAAATCCATTCGCCATTTCTATTATACCTTGATCATTTGCAACAAGTATACCCATTGAAGCATATTCAAACAACGCTTCAAACCTTTCTTTTTCTTTTAATAATTCTATTGATTTAACATCCATATGACAGGTCAATTATGGCAATATATTTCTGAAAAACGCTTTTTTAATTATAAATCCCTGGTTGCCCCGAGTAGGCTCTTAAGAGTGTAATTTACTATGTTTTACTTAGTTATATTAACATTCAGGTCTTGGTACTCAATATATTCCATAATCACCCCGTCATTGAAATTACCGGATGTATGAACATATTTGCGTAGAATAAAGGGCATATTCGACGCATAAATTGCGTTAAATATTTTTTTGCGTGGAATATTGTGTATATTCGACGCATAAATTGCGTATAATGGCATATATCCATCAGTTGGCAAAGTGGCCTGAATTTGAATGGGATCATTCAGAAATCAGCCCAATTTTAGCACAAGTAAGACATAAACAGGGGCTTCATATGGGAAGAATGGATGTGTTGGGCTTTAAGTATAAAGAAGAAGCTGTTCTTCAAACACTTACCCAGGAGGTAATAAAATCAAGTGAAATAGAAGGAGAAAATCTTAATGTGGACCAGGTAAGGTCTTCTATTGCCCGACGACTTGGAATGGATGTACCTGGATTGGTAGCTACAGGCCGTAATGTTGAAGGGATTGTAGAAATGATGTTTGATGCAACGCAGCATTATAGTGAAGTACTGAAAGTTGACCGGTTATTTGGATGGCATGCTGCTTTATTTCCATCGGGCAGGAGCGGCATGTGTAAGATCACAACCGGTGGCTGGCTTAAACCAGGGAATGGACCTATGCAAGTTGTTTCGGTTGCAATGGGGAAAGAACGTGTGCACTTCTAGGCGCCGGAATCTGAGTTACTGGAATCTGAAATGAATAAATTTCTTGAATGGTTCAATAATGAAAAAAATATAGATCCTGTTCTTAAAGCAGCTGTTGCTCATTTGTGGTTTGTAACAATCCATCCATTTGATGATGGCAATGGCAGGATAGGCAGGGCTATTGCAGATATGCAGCTAGCCCGTAGTGATGACAGCGCAAAGCGATTTTATAGCATGAGCACAGAAATCCGAAAACAGCGTAATGGCTATTATGATATCCTTGAGGAAACACAAAAGGGCAGTCTTGATATTACAAAATGGCTTCAATGGTTTCTTCGTTGTCTGGATGAAGCAATTAGAAATAGTGATAAAATTCTGGAAGCAGTATTGGCCAAGGCTAATTTCTGGAAAACTAATGCCGGCATAGCAATGAATGAAAGACAAAAACTCATATTGAATAAGTTACTTGATGGCTTTGATGGAAAACTTAATACCAGCAAATGGGCTAAGATTGCCTCATGTTCTCATGATACAGCACTCGGGGATATTAACGATCTTATACAAAAGGGTGTGATGATAAAAGAACCTGGTGGAAGCAAGAATACAAGTTATGTTTTGAATTCATGAGATTAAGATAAGACATTCAAAAGCACTAATATTATTTTGAATCAGATTTATAAATGCATTCGGATGGTAGGAGTATAGTAATATTATATTTTTTTTCTTCTCAAAATGAGAGGATGGCAAGTGATAACCAGCCATCGGTTTAATTAGGCAACCCTGGGCTGGTACAATACGATGCTGCCGGGAAAGATACACCTGTGCTACCCTGCAACTAAAAGACAATCATTTACTGAACCTACCCGGAGAGAGACATTTTTACCGGGCGGATGCAAGTATCATTAAGTAAATGTTCGGTGAGTGTAATTATAATCTAAGCTTTCTAATGGATCAGTGGTTCCCGGTTTTATTCCAAGCATTTTTTAATTAATTGCCCTTATTGAGTTTCATTGAAATGGCGGGAGTCATATTTTTGTACAAAATGACTCCCGAATGACTCACATAATTCTCGAATTTGCTGAATAAATTGTTGCTGACTCCTGAATGCAAAAACCCGCAAAAATATTGTTTGCGGGTTTTTGTTATTATTTGGCTATTGCCTTGTGAACTGGCTGGGACTCGAACCCAGGGCCCATACATTAAAAGTGTATTGCTCTACCAACTGAGCTACCAATTCTTCTTGTCCTTTTTAAAGGAGTGCAAAAATAAGGCAAAAACATATTGTATCAAATTATTTTAAAAAAAATCCGGGATTTATATTTATTAAATTCCCTATTTCTTTGTTAACAGCCACATAACTACCCTATTTTTGTCATGAATTATTTTTATGAGTGATTTTTTTAGAAATAAAGTCGTAGCCATTACAGGAGGAAGCGACGGAATAGGCAAGGCCCTGATTGAACAATTGTTGCCTTTAGGTGCAAAAATTGCCACATGTGCCCGTAATCAGGATAAATTATACGACCTGCAGTTACGCCATTCAACTGCTCCTTTACATTGCATTGTTGCAGATGTAAGTATATATAATGACTGCAAACTTTTTATTGATTCCACGATCAATCAATTCGGCGGTATAGATATCTTAATAAACAATGCTGGTATTGTGATGAGGGCTTTATTAAAAGATGCTGATGTTGACATCTTTAAAAAGGTTATGGAAATAAACTATTTCGGTACAGTCTATTGTACCAAATTGGCACTTGATTCAATTATAGATAGAAAAGGTACTATTGTTGGATTATCTTCCATTGCCGGGTATCGTGGTTTACCCGGCCGTAGTGGTTATTCTGCCAGTAAATTTGCTATCATTGGTTTGCTTGAAGCGCTTAGAATTGAACTGCAGGATGAAGGTGTAAATGTAATGTGGGTAAGCCCTGGATTTACCCGTAGCAATACAAGAGTTGCCGCTTTGAACGAAAGAGGCGAAAGCCAGGGCCGAAGCCCGGTTAATGAAAGCGAATTGATGAGTCCGGAAGATTGCGCAAAATATATTCTCAAAGCCATTGAAAAAAGAAAAAGATCATTGGTCCTTACTTTTCTGGGAAAACAAACAGTATTCCTCAGCAAGTATTTCCCATCATTAGCAGATAAACTGACAAAAAGATTCTATTTCAAAAATGGAAAACTTATTAAATAAGAGGTTAATAAAAATTTTAAATAGGATTCCAACAATTCACAAATAATTCATGACTTTAATAACCCTTACAAGCGATATCGGCGAACAGGATTTTTTAGCTGGTGCTATTAAAGGGCAGTTGTTACAGTCAAATAAAGCATTTAATATTGTTGATATTACCCATGCGCTTTCCCCTTTCAATTACCCGCAGGCAGCTTATGTTTGCCGCAATGCAATAAAAAACTTTGCCCCAGGAACCTTTCATTTAATATTGGTTAACCTTTTTGATGAAAAGCCCGAACATCTCCTGTTAGCAGAACACAATGGACACTATATCGGTTGTGCTGATAATGGATTACTTACCATGATCCTTGAAGAAACGCCTCAACAGGTTGTAGCACTTACTTTAGGAAAAACAAATCAAAAAAATACGCTATTTTGTATAAACATTTTTGCAAATGCCATTAATGAATTAGTAGCAGGCAAAAAATTGAATGAGATCGGAGATGCAACCATATCCATTCAGGTTAAAAACGCTTTACACCCGCTCCTTGGAAATAATTATATTGAAGGGCAGATCATTTTTATTGATAATTTTGAAAATGTAATTGTAAATATTACTAAAGAAGAATTTGAAGAACAACGCAAAGGAAGAAGTTTTACCATTGTTTTTAAAAGAGATGAGATCATTGATAAGATCAGCGAAACATACGCAGATGTCACCGAAGGTGAAAAACTGGCCTTGTTCAATTCAGCAGGATATCTGGAAATAGCGATTAACAAAGGTAATGCCGCCGGGCTTTTCGGATTGCAGGGATTTTCAGAAAAACAACAAAAAAATTCTCAACAACATTTCATAAATAACCGTTTATTCTATCAGACTGTAAAAGTCTATTTTCAATAAAAACAAAACAATTAAAATTTAAAAAAATGAAAAAATTATTCTTTATCGGACTGCTGTTTACAACAAGCATCGGTATGTATGCTCAGGTAAAAATGCCCCAACCTTCTCCAACACAAACCATTAAGCAGGATTTTGGAATGGGTAATATTGAATTAACTTATTCAAGGCCCGGAACAAAAGGAAGAAAAATATTTGGCGACCTGGTACCTTTTGACAAATTATGGCGTACCGGTGCCAATGGTGCTACGATCATCCGGTTTTCTGAACCTGTAGAGATCATGGGAAAAAAAGTTGATACCGGTTCATATGCACTGTATACCATCCCCGGCAAAGAAACCTGGGAAATTATTTTAAACAAAGGTTTAAAAAACTGGGGTATTGATGGTTATTCTGAAACTGATGATGTGGTCAGGATAAAAGTTGAACCTATGAAAATAAAGTCAACCGTTGAAACATTCACCATGCAATTTGCAAACATTAAAGCGGAAAGTTGTGAATTACATATCATGTGGGCAAAGACTGCAGTTGCCATTCCATTAGTTGTAAATATAAAAGATAAGATAAGAGCACAATTGGAAGCTGCTATGTTAACAGAAAAAAAACCATACTGGGTTGCAGCTCAATTTTACAACGAATATGACAAGAACAGTGCAAAAGCATTGGAATATGCAACAAAAGCAGCAGAAGCAAATCCAAAAGCATATTGGGTTTTGTTGTATAAAGCAAGAATTCAAAAAGACATGGGAGATAATGCCGGCGCTTTGATCAGTTCAACCAAATCACTTGAATTGGCTAAACAAGAAAAAAATGATGACTATGTAAAAATGAATGAAGAGTTGATTAAGAAGTTGAAGTAAAATTTCACTGAATTAAATATTAAGAATGCTACTCTTACCAGGTAGCATTTTTTTTATTCACACATGCCTGTCGGCAGACAGGTGTGCTAAGAAACAATAAAGTTCACAAAGACTCTTTGCGGCTTTGCTTCCCTGTCTGCCGACAGACAGGTTTGCGTGAAATTTTTCTAATAAATCAGTATATATAATCTTTAATTTACTTTATCAACTTTTCTCAAAAAAACCTGCAACAGTCCGCTCAAAATGATTACCAACAATGCCCCGATCACATTCAACCATAAGAAAGAAATGATATCCATATAATAAATAGCAATGACCATTATCTCAGAAAATACGGCAGCAATAAATACTGCATTCGCTTTTATTTTTTTTAACCAGAAAGCCACTAAGAAAATACCAAGTATCACCCCATAGAATATTGAACCCAGGATGTTCACTGCTTCGATCAGGCTGTTACCGATGTTTTGTGCAAACATGGCAATTACAATACAAAAAATACCCCAGGCCAATGTATACCATTGTGATATTTTATAATCCCCGAGCTCTGATTCATTTTTTGAAAAGAATTTTTTATGAAAATCAACTACGGTGCATGCTGCCAAAGAATTCAATGCTGCTGCAATACTACCCCATGCCGCCAGGAAAATGATCGCAAAAATGATTCCGATCAATCCGATAGGTAAATTATCTTTTACAAAACTCAAAAAGATATAATTATTATCATTCGCATCATTGCCGGGAAGGGCTTTTTTTAAAGTGGTTTTGTATTCAGCCCGCAACAAGGAAGCTTCCTGTTGATTACCTGCAACTAATGCCTCATTATATTTTTTTTCAGTATTAAATAGTGAATCTTTAAAACTTGTTTGCTGTGCAGCAATACTGGTTGCCTCATCAAAATATATGGGGGCTTTATGGTATTGATAAAAAGAAAAGATCAAAATACCGATCAGTAAAATAAAAAATTGCATAGGTACTTTTACCAAACCATTCATTAACAATCCCCTTCTGCTTTCCTTGATATTTTTTGCAGTAAGGTATCGCCCAACCTGGCTATGATCGGTACCAAAATAACTCAGCGCAAGAAAGAAACCACCGATCAAACCACTCCATATATTGTATTTATCCTTCCAGTTAAAACCCTGATCAGTAAACCCGGTTGTTATGATGTTCATTTTACCCTTTTCTCCAGCCAGTTGCAATGCGCCATTAAAACCAACCGCGTCGGGTAATAATTTAACTGCCAGGTATCCAACAATAAATAGAGAAATAAATACAATGATCATTTGTAGTTTTTGTGTATGGGCAACTGCTTTAGCGCCACCAGTCATGGTATAAATGATCAGTAAGCCTCCCATCACCAGATTGGTATAATAAATATTCCAGCCCATCAAAGAACTTAATACCAATGATGGGGCATAAATGCTGACTCCGGTACTAAGCCCACGTGAAAGTAAAAATAAAAAGGAGGTGAATGTCCTGGTCTTCAGATCAAACCGATGTTCCAGAAACTCATAGGCAGTAAATACTTTTAACCTGCTGAATACAGGAACAAAAAAAATACTGATAACGATCATGGCTAATGGTAATCCAAAATAATACTGTACAAACCGCATACCATCACTGTAAGACTGCCCCGGGCCCGTTAAAAATGTTATGGCGCTTGCCTGTGTACCCATGATGCTTAACAACACCAGGTACCCCGGAAGGCTTCGGTTACCCAGAAAGTAACCCTCCAGGTTTTTAGTGGTCCTGCTTTTATAGATACCATAAACAATGATACTCCCCAGGGTTACAATTAATATGACCCAGTCTATTTTACTCATTTATAGTGATTGGTTATTAAGTAAAACAGAATGATCTGTAGTAATAAAAAAGCTCCTACAGCCACGTACCATTTATTCCAGTATGAATTTTCGTTTTGCATTTTATTGTTTCACGCAATGTACGAAAGGGAGCAAGGTCGCAAGTAAATGCAGTCTATTAGAATTCATTGCGCCATAACCTCTTTACGATCGTTGCGTGAAATTTTATTTTATATAGTGACACATTCCCTTCTATTTATTTTTCGGCAATGCGATCAGATTCGCCATTAACCGATAGGCCCCCGGCACACCCGCTGGTAATTGCCTGAAGAAAACCAGGCTTGCATACACAAAATTACCTTTCCCATATTTAGCAATGGCCAGGCTGCCGTTACTTTGTTTATCCGCTTTATCATTCATACCCAGTGGCATTTCAAAATGTTCATCTGTTTTTACTGCCTGATAAGTGCTTCTTTCCTGAACCCATCCTTCAAAATCTTTACCGGATATTTTATTTGGGTAATTTAATACAGCATGTTGTGGTAACAAAAAGCTTACTGCAGCATCTTCTTCCGTTACCCTGTTACTTCCCTCGATCATAAAAGAATAAGGGCCTGCAATTACTTTTTTCTGTCCAACAAGGTTGCTTTTTAAATACTGAATGATCAGGTTGCCACCGTTTTGAACATACCTGTTCAGAATATCATTTTTATTACTCAGGTATTCATAAATATTATAAGCCCGAATACCGGTGATGATCGCATCAAATTGTTTTAAATTCTCATCATTCAGATCCGATTCCGTAAGCAGTTTTACTGAATAACCCATTTGTTCCAGTTGTTGTGGAACCTTATCGCCAGCACCCACAATATAACCGACTTTCTTACCCACAACTTTTATTTCAACTTTTACAAGATTTGCTTTTGCTTTTGGAAAATAAGTGATAACCGGAATATGATCGTATGCTATCGTTTTGGTATAGCCGTCATATTTTCCATCCATAGTTTTTAAACTAATTTCTTCAGAAATATTTATTTCAGCAGTAGCCGGGCTAAATAAACCAAAACGGGAATTTGCTTTATTATCTTTGAAATTACATTGAAAAAAAGGAAGATCATTTTCCCATTTTTTAGAATGCTGTTGCAACACAGAATAACTTACAGAATCATTTGAATTAGATTTGAGGTCAATTTTTGTTTTTACAGGAACTCCATTTACCGAAATATAATTATCATGAAAATAACTTAATTCAATTTTTGGCAAAACAGCTATGGGTTGGTAAGTATCGCCTCTAACAGGATCTATAACCCGATATTGAACAGGGCGACGGATTATAAAATTTTCGTCATAGATACTCAATTTTATAACTGCTTCAAAGGAAGGATCATTTTCAGCTTTACCGATCAAACGTTGATCCTTTACTTCAAAAGTTCCGCCATTTAATGGATATTCCAGCCAATATGGTTGAGAAATATTTTTATTTTCTACAAGTACACTTTTATTGATCTGAAGATTTTGATTGGTCGATAAAACATTGGAAAAAGCAGTATCAAATTTATCAATCCTGATCTGTTGCAATATCACATTCACGGCTTTCCTTTTATTAAAAATGAAACTGATCTTTAAAGTATCCCCTTCTACAACAGTTTGCTGGTTTGTAGTTGCGTCTATATATAATGCACTGCATGCTTCAATCAACTGTTGAACTTCATTCAGTTTTTTATTTCGCCAGTTTTCAACTGGTAATTCTTTTATTGCTTTGTATAAATTAACCAATGCTGGAACTGATAATTCCGGTTGATCTGTTTTATAATTTAAAATGATATCGTTTAACATTGACGATACTATCTCTCCACCTTTAATTCTTTTCCAATCAATTATGATCCCGTCCATCAGGTCTGATACCGGTGCTTCGCCACCTGTATTTAAAAAATATTCAAACGACTGTCCCCTTCTCCTGGGACGGCCTTCGCCCTGGCTTTTATGCATTGTTCTTGCTTCTCCACCCATTTCTCCATAGCTTTTTCCCAGTAAAGAATTATACCCTCCAATATCAATTTTTAATTGGTTTTCATTCGTTGTATTATTACCTCCAAAATTAAATGTGTTCCACAGTATTCTTTTAACCTGCCATGGTTTTACGCCGTATTGAAATTGTTCCGTAAACTTAGTTGCATCTGCTGCAGCAATAAAAGCTTCGTCAGAAAGTATTGCCGATGCAGAATGGTGTCCATGGCCAGCCCTTGAATCTCCGGGGAAACGTTTTATGATAATGTCAGGCTGGTACTGCCTGATGACCCAAACCATATCAGCCAATATCTTTTCCCTGTCCCATATCTTTAAAGCTTCTTCAGAACTTTTACTATAACCAAATTCATAAGCCCGGGTGAAATACTGCTCGGCACCATCTATTTTTCTTGCGGCTAATAATTCCTGTGTACGAATCAGACCAAGTTCAACGCCTTGTTCACCCCCAATTAAATTCTGTCCACCATCACCTCGTGTTAAACTTAAATAAGCAGTACGATATAATTTCTCATTTGCCAGGTATGGAAGCAATGAATTATTCTCATCATCCGGATGTGCACCGATATACAATACAGATCCTAGTACCTGTAGTTTTTTTAGTTGTAATAATATCTCAGAAGATGTATAGTTTTTAGGAGCCTGAGCAGATACAAAAAAAGAAATGGAAATTGATAAAATAAGTAACCCAAATTTATACATATATAGTTATTATGCTGCGAATTTACAGGATTAAGAACTTTTATTATTGCCGATTGTAAAATAAGGCTAGTGGGGTATTGCGAGTGGGGGCTATTCACTAGGGAATGCTTAATTAATCATACTCGATATTTAAATGATCTCCCAGAGTGGGAGCCTGGAACTCCCCTTCCCTGAGGAGAGCTTCCTCCCTTCGCTACTAATATAATTGCTATCCCATAATATTATACAACTTGCCACTTCCTACTTGCCACTTCCCACTCCCTACTGGCCAACTAAAAAAACCGCATTCACAAGCAACAACTTTCCATTCTCCCAAAAACTTCTGAAAATAGGATCATCCGCAAAATAAGTCACAGAACCTTTGCCAAATTGCTGAACGGCTATAACTGTACCATCTTTAATTTTTGCCCCAACCTTACTTCCAACAAAGCCGGATACCTGGTTTTCCTTTTTTATCACTCCCACATTCCATCCTTCCTTCATAAATTCATACAAATGATCATTTAGTTTCAAAGAAAAGTAAAACGAAGGATATCCAAATGCCACAGGGTGGCTTTCATCCATTTCAATTTTATAAATAGCCCCGGGAACATTGTTTATAATGTAATCTTTTTCACGATTTTCATACCTTTTAATATCGCTGTATGTTGGCTTTTTGTCTTCTTCTTTTTTATCTGCTTCATCATCTTTTTTTATTTTTAAACCCCATTCACCCGAGATCATTTGTGCGGAAGCATTTTCCATTGCAATTATTTTTCCTCCCTGTCTTACCCAGTTTTTCAGATCGGTATTTGCATCTTTATCCGACAATGTTTTATAGTTACCATCCGGTATAATAAGCACATCTATATTTTTCCAGTTTATATATTTAATATCAGCAGTATTGATCCTGGTTATTGGGTAATCAAGTTGTTGCTCAAATAAATGCCATACTTCTCCGGCAGCTGTTGACGAAGACTCATCACCTGCTAACATTGCTACAACAGGTTTTTTAATGAGATGTATTTTATCAGATCCAAAATCAAACCCGCTTTCCATATACCCGGATGACACTCCGGTTATTACCCCCTCAAACAATTCAGTAAGTTGTAAGAGCTTCGAAATGTTATTCTCGTTTCCGGCTTTCAACACAACCAGTGTTCCTTTTGCATATTTTTTTCCATTGAATGAAAAATCCCTTTCTGCAAATCGTACTTTAATACCCTGCTTTAACAATGCAGCCAATAGACGCCCGTCTTTGAATGAACTATACTCTATAAGATAACCGTATTCATTTAGAGTGACTGCTTTTTTATAATTTGGTTGCTGATAATTCCCACCCGTTAATTTTTCTTTTACAGCAAATGTTTGCACGCCATAGGCATACGGCAAAGCCCATGCGGTTATATCATAAGTTGCCGAATCACTTAATTTTGACAGCGGTTCAAACAATACTTTTACCAAAGTTGATTTGGTTTGAAAAGCAGAAACAATCAGGTCGTTTTGATCGGTTGTATAATTCTCATCTTTCCCTGTAAAATAATTATACCCTTTAATAACCGTTCCTTTTTGGGCATAATTAAATGTAATATTATTGCGGATAAACAATTCTTTTAAAGCAGCAACTTTGTTTGAGTTAGTAGCATTGATGACATACGTTTTATAAATACCATTCCCGCTTATCATGCCATCATCAAAAAACTTTTTAAATTCTGTATTGATCTTTGCTGCATGTAAAGAGGCAACTTCAATGGTACTCATACTGGTAGTAAAATGGTGTTCGATCCTGTCCTTCAAAGTAAGTGTATCATCATTCACTTCAATGGCCAATCCGCCCCTGCTATGACCGGCCTGTTCATAGGTCATCCCAATGGAACCATTGTAGATCGGGTAAGTATCGCCGTAAGAGGGATAAAAAAGATCGAAATATTCTTTCGTAAAATATAACCAACCGTTTGCATCAAAATATTTAGCATGATTCTTTCCCATGGTAGCCTGGAAACTACGCTGCCAGGGTGTTATTACTTCATGAAAAGGTTCAGCAGCAGGAGCGAAATAATAAGGACTACCGGGAGATTGTTCATGAAAATCGCAATGAATAACCGGCATCCATTCATTGTATTTTTTTATACGGGCTTGTGTTTCTACCTGTGTTTGCCATGCCCAATCCCTGTTCAGATCAAAATGATAATGATTGCTTCTTCCGCCCGGCCATGGTTCAGAATGCTCTGTGGCATCTCCATTTACATTAGGATGCTTTCCGGAAACCTGTTTAAACCAGTTAACATAACGGTCACGTCCATCCGGGTTCAGGCAGGGATCAATGATAACAACAGTATTCTTTAACCATTGATTCGTCTGCGCATTTGCGGGAGCCAGTAATTCATACAGCGTTTTCATAGACACTTCCGAAGAACTTGCCTCGTTTCCATGAACATTATAACTCATCCATACGATAGCCGGTGCCTGCAGATCTGCAGGTTTATCAGTCAGCAAACCGGTTAATCGTAAATTATTTTTTCGTATTTCGTCCAGCCTCGAGAAATTTTCTTCAGATGTTATCACAGCAAGAAGCAATGGCCTTCCTTCATTTGTAGTTCCATACTGTTCCAGTTTCATCTTTTGAGGCATGGCAGCAGCAGCTTGTTCAAAATATTGCACAATCTTATAATGCAGCGTAAAGTTCTCTCCCAATTTGTATCCTAAAAAAGCATCCGGACTTTTCAAGACCTGTGCATTCGCAATGGCAGTCAGGGTCAAAAATGCCAAAATCAATATTCTTACTTTCATGAAATCATTTTTATACTATGAAAGTATTAAATCTATCCCTTAAAAAAAGAAAATTTAATTTTAGACAAATAAACAAGGGGATTTTATGAACAGATCAATGTTTTTTGTTTATGTTTTACTGGCTTCTTTGTATAGCCAGGCTCAATCTGTAAGCAAAAAGTATACGCAACAGAAAAAAATTGTCTGTTATAACGCTGCAGTTGTTTCCGCAAATCCCATAGCAAGTGAAGCAGGACTGCAAACACTAAAAAACGGAGGAAATGCATTTGATGCTGCTATAACCACACAACTGACACTGGCTGTTGTTTATCCGGGTGCCGGCAATATTGGAGGAGGCGGATTTATGGTAGCCCATTTAAAGAATGGAAAGAATATAACAATTGATTACAGAGAAAAAGCACCCGCAAAGGCCGACAAGGATATGTATTTAGATATTTTAGGTAACCCGGTACCTAAATTATCTGTGCATGGTCATTTGGCTTCTGCTGTGCCCGGCACAGTTGCAGGATTATTTGCCACATTGAAATATGCTAAACTTTCTTTTGCAAAATTGATACAACCAGCTATAGAACTGGCTGAAAAAGGTTTTCCTGTTACCAAAGCACAGGCAAAGGAATTTAATGAAACCAGAGAATTATTTATTAAGCTAAATAAATCTATCCCTGCATTTGTGAAAGATACGCCATGGAAAGAAGGTGATATTTTAATACAAAAAGAACTGGCAAATACACTAAAACGAATACGCAAAAAAGGGTTGAAAGGATTTTATGAAGGAGAGACTGCAAGGCTCATTGTTGAGGAAATGCAAAAAGGAAAAGGTATCATCGGTTATGAAGACCTGAAAGCATATAAAGCTATAGAAAGAGATGCCCTTGAGTTCAAATATAAAGGCACACAAATTATCAGTATGCCTTTACCAAGCAGTGGCGGCATCATTTTACAACAAATGATGAAGATGATAGAACAAAAAGATATTGCTGCCTTGGGATTTCTTTCCCCACAGGCCATACAACTAATGGTAGAGGTTGAACGAAGAGCCTTTGCAGACAGGGCTGAATTTCTGGGAGATGCAGATTTTGTAAAAGTGCCTGTAAAAAAACTGGTCAGCGAAGCTTACCTTACAGAAAGAATGAAAGATTATGATGCTTCAAAAGCAGGAAACAGCAAATCAACAAATGCAGGTATCATCAAAGAAAGCGAAGAAACCACTCATATAAGTATCATTGATAACGAAGGCAATGCCATATCAGTTACTACTACATTAAATGACAGTTATGGAAGTAAAACGATCGTAAGCGGAGCAGGTTTTATTCTGAATAATGAAATGGATGATTTTAGCATTAAACCCGGTGTTCCAAATATGTATGGTGCCATTGGTAATGATAAAAATGCGATCAGCCCCGGAAAAAGAATGCTGAGCAGCATGACTCCGACAATAGTATTAAAAGACAATAAACCTGTCATCGTTGTTGGTTCACCCGGTGGAACAACAATACCAACAACTGTTTTTCAAAGCCTGGTTAATATCCTTGAATTTAATGTAAGCCCGGAAGATGCAGTAAACAAACCAAAATTTCATCACCAATGGTTACCCGATTCCTTGTATGTAGAAAATTCTTTTCCGGAAAAAACATTACAATCATTAGAATCTATGGGTTATAAAATAAAAAAACGCGGTGCCATTGGCAGAACCGAATTAATTGTAATAAACTATACAGCTAAAAAACAAAAACAAATAACTGCCATTGCTGATTTTCGTGGAGATGATGCTGCTGCAGGTTATTGACCTGTTTCAATGTATATTCTCATATTAAACAAATATTCAGATAAGAATATTGAATTATGCCGGCAAAAATGATAACCCTTGATTATCAAAATTATATTGTTTACAATAGCTAACAAGCGTAATAACTTACCATAATAACTTCAAACGAGCTTATTTATTCATTTAAAAGCACAATTGAATAAATATTTCATAAAAAAGGGCATTGAATTTGCGTGTACAGCACGATTAGTTAATTTTACAAATAATTATTTTTTCTGCAGAGATCCTTCAAAATATTGAAACGGCTTGTTCTGGCAATTATTCTGCTTGTGCTGCTGCTATACGGACTTTTACATTTTTCCCCAATTCAAACATGGGTAGTAAAAAAAGTGGCTGCAAATCTTTCCGAAAAACTTAAAACGAGGGTCACCATTAATAAAGTAGATCTTGCATTCTTCAATAAGTTATCGATCGAAGGATTAATGGTTGAAGACCGGAACAAGGATACGATGCTTTATGCAGGGTCAGCGAGGGTAAATTTGACGGATTGGTTTTTTTTAAAAGACAGGATCACGTTTAATTATGTTGCCTTGAATGATGCAGTTGTGAGTATGAATCGTACAGACTCCATTTGGAATTACCAGTTTTTGTTAGATTATTTTATTTCGCCCAAAAAATCTACAGGCCAATCTGCCATATTTGAATTTGATCTTAAAGAGGTTCATTTAAACAATATTTTTTTCAAACAAACAGATAAATGGTTTGGACAGGATATGATTGGTTCTATCAAAAAAGCTGATATTGATATGGAGTCTGTTGATTATAAAAATAAACAGGTTACCATTAATGATATTTATCTCGAGCAACCAAATTTTGCAATATCAGATTATACAGGTTTGGAAACGATTTTAAAAGACAGCACTAAAATTTTAAATAAGGTTCCGGAAATAACTGCATTCAGATGGAATAACTCAGGATGGGTTATTCAAATGAAAAAATTACAGATGCAAAATGGCAGCTTTGAAAATGATAAAGAAACAATACGGGCGCCATATACAGACCAATTTGACGGGCAGCACCTTAAATTCTCATTTATTTCAGGAAGTATTGATGAGCTGATTTTTAAAGATGATACCCTAAGAGCAAATGTATTGTTAACTGCAAAGGAACGCAATGGCCTGCTGGTAAAAAAACTGCAATCGAATATGCGTTTTACTCCTGTGCAAATGGAATTCAATAATCTTGATATAGAAACAAATAATAGCCGGTTTGGCAATTATTTTTCGATGAATTACAATCATTTCAGTGAAGACATGAATGATTTTATTAAAAAAGTTACATTAAAAATAAACCTTCAGAATAGTAAGATCAATAGCAATGACATTGCCATTTTCGCTCCTGGTATGGCAAACTGGAAAAAAATATTTTATGCGGAGGGAAATGCGGAAGGGACCATTGATAATTTTTCTGCAAAAAAATTAAAGATCAAAAGTGGGAATACAATAATTGATGGTGATCTGGCATTGAGGGGATTACCGGATATACAATCAACTTTTATAGATTTTCAAGGTAATAGCCTGCAAACTAACTATTCAGATATTGTTACACTGATCCCTGCATTAAAAAACATCAGGCAGCCACAATTTAATAAACTTGGAAATATTTATTATAAAGGAAATTTTACCGGCTTTTTAAATGACTTTGTTGCTTATGGAACGATTGCAACAAATCTTGGCGTAATTAAAGCAGACCTGAATATGAAACTACCTGAAAATGGCAACCCATCGTATTCCGGAAAGCTTGTAACAAATGGATTTAAACTTGGTCAGTTTATAAACAATCAAAAGATTGGCAGTATTTCTTTGAATGGAAAATTAGCAGGTAGTAGCTTTGAATTAAATAAATTGAATGCAAATTTTGATGGTAACATAAGTCAAATTGAATACAACGGTTACAATTTTCAAAACTTAATAATCAAAGGAGATTTTAATAAAAATCTTTTCACAGGTCATTTAACAATTGATGACCCAAATATTAAAATAAAAAATCTCGATGGCACACTAAGTCTTTCAAAAAAGGAATTGGCTTTTAAACTAGATGCAGATCTGCAATATGTAAATTTAAAAAATATCCGTTTTAGTAAAGAAAACTTTGAACTTGCCGGCTTATTCAGCTTGAATTTTACCGGTAACAATATTGATAATTTTCTTGGTTCTGCCAGGGTATATAATGCAAGTTTAACACACGATTCTGCAAAACTCTCTTTTGATTCTTTGAATCTCACATCATTTCTGAAAGATGAAAAGAAATATCTCACTTTGAAATCCAATGAAATAGATGTTGAGTTAAGTGGCAAATTCACCATTATGGAATTACCGGATGCTTTCAGGGTTTTTTTAAGCCGTTATTATCCGGTTTATATCAAAAAGCCATCTTATACAGTTAGTAACCAGGATTTTACTTTTAATATTAAAACAAAACAAGTTGCTGATTATATTAAACTGTTTGATAAAAAAATAAATGGTTTAAATAATGCTGATATTGCCGGCAATTTAAATCTAGGGAATTACGAACTGAATGTTAATGCGAAAATTCCGGAGTTTGAATACGACGGAAAAAAGTTTACAAACATTAATATAAAAGGTAGCGGAAACCGTGATACGTTAAAAGCTGATATTGCGGTAGATGATATCATTCTTTCAGACAGCCTGCATTTTCCGGATACAAAACTGCAGTTGAGTGCAAACAATGATATATCTGAAATACATTTAAAAACAAGTGCAGGAAATACACTGAATGATGCTGAATTAAATGCCAGTATTCAAACTCTTTCAGATGGCATTAAAATTAATTTCTCCCCGTCTTCTTTTATTATAAACGATAAAAAATGGCTGCTGGAAAAAGATGGCGAACTAACACTCAGAAAAAATTATGTTGATGCAAATGAATTGAAATTTATACAGGATAAACAACAGATCGTTATTTCGACAGAACTGAATAAAGTTTCCGGTGAAACAAATATCATAGCAAAACTACAAAAAGTATACATCGGTGATTTTATGCCTTTTGTGCTTAAATCGCCTTCCCTACAGGGTCTTTTGTCGGGTATAGCTACCGTAAAAGATCCTTTCGGAAAATTTGAATTAGATTTTAAAGGAGTTGCAGATAGCTTTTCCCAAGACGATAAATATGTGGGCAAGGTTAACCTTGAAGCTTCTGCAAACACAATAACCGGTAAAGTGAAATTTAAAGCTGATGCCAATGAAGGTGATTATGTTTTTAATGTAGATGGAATATATAACTATAAAAAAGACTCGTCTGAAAACCAGATGGACATCAATTTATATGCCGGCCGTCTTAATTTAAATATTCTTGAACCCTACCTTGGCACTGTCTTCAGTAAAATGGAAGGAATTGTTCACAGTGATCTAAAACTTTTTGGTGGTGCCGGAGGTCAATACCTTACCGGGCAGGCTACCATTGACAGCGGCTTTTTAACTGTTGATTACACTAAATGTAAATATCATTTTACCAATGAAACGGTAACATTCAAAAAAGATATCATTGACCTCGGCAGAATGAAATTAAAAGATACATTGAATAATTATGGCAACGTTAGTGGTAAAATAGGACATCGGTTTTTTAAAGATTTTAATTTTGACAATGTAAGATTTGAAACAGGAAAATTGCTCTTGCTCAATACAACCCAAAAAGATAATAGTCAATTTTATGGAAATGTTACCGGACAAGCGCTGATGACTTTGAATGGCCCTCTTACAAACCTCGTAATGAATATCGACGGACAACCCAGTTTATTTGACAGCAGTCATATTTTTTTGCCGGTAGGAAGCAGTAAAGAGAGCAAAACAATTGATTATATTGATTTTGTGCAGTTTGGTTCACTGATGGAGGATTCAGTTAAATTAAATGAATCAACTAATATTATCGTAAATATGCGGCTTAATGCTAATTCGGCTTGTAAAATTGATGTGATCCTGGATGAAGAAACGGGTGATGTTATCAAAGGCCGGGGTAATGGTACGTTAAATATTAAAGTTGGAAATAAAGAGCCTTTAACGATCAGGGGTAAATATGAAATTACAAAAGGAGAATATACTTTCAACTTCCAGACATTTTTTAAAAAACCATTTACGCTTAACCGTGGTAGTATAACCTGGAATGGCGATCCAAATCTGGCCATCATAGATCTGGAAGCTATGTATGTTGCCCAAAAAGTAGATATAAGCAGCCTGAACCCGACGACCAATATAAATTCATCGAGTACAACAAAACAAACGGAAGATGTAATAATAATCTCATTTTTGAAAGGCAATCTGGCAAATCCGGAGATCAGTTTTGAATTCAGGTTACCGGATAAAAGCAACATTAAAAGCGATCCGTTTATTGTAAAAAAACTGGAAGATTTTAAAAATGATGAGAATGAAATGAACAAACAGGTAGCCAGCCTCTTACTTTTCAATACTTTCATTAACAGTGGTTCAACCGGTGGTGGACAGAATTTTATAACCGGCGAAAATTTATTGTCACAGGCTACCAGTACCATTGGCGGAATAGTAAGCGTTTGGCTTACTAACTTATTTAATAAGGAACTTTTAAAAGCTACCAACGGAGTAGTTTCCACGTACATTGATATCAATCCTACTGTTGATCTGCAACTTAGCCAGCTACAGGCAAATGTAAAAGCAGGCGTTCAAATATTTTTAAGTAAAAGAATTTATTTCCTCATTGGCGGTGCGCTGGATTACAATAATCCTTACGCCCAATTAAATAAAAAAGGATTAATAACTCCCGATATAACTATAGAGTGGCTTTTAAATAAAGATGGATCTTTACGTGTGGTTGGATTCAACCGAACCAGCATCGATATTACAAATGGGCAGCGAAACCGTTCAGGTATCCAATTGTCCTACCGTAAAGATTTTAATAAGCTGTCAGATATTTTTAAAAGTAAAAAGAAAATTGAAGAGGAAGAATTGGAACAAAATAAAACACAGGTAAGACTGGTTCCAAATTAATAATAACAGATAAGTCAACTATTCGGACATGAAAAGAATTATTCAATACTGTATGTTCCTGTTATTTTCAGCAGTATCATGTACCACTGTAAGCAAAACAAGTTCTACCGATGATGGCAGGATCAGTGTTAATTTTATACAGGTTAATGACGTGTATGAAATTGCTCCATTATCAGGAGGAAAAGAAGGCGGAATGGCCAGAGTTGCCAGTATTAAAAAAAAATATTTAACTAAAAACCCCAACACTTTTTTAGTGATGGCCGGTGATTTTCTCAGTCCTTCTGTTTATAATAGTTTGAAACACCAGGGTAAAGCTATTCGTGGCAAACAAATGATTGAATCAATGAATGCTGCAGGAACAGATTTTGCCGTTTTTGGCAACCATGAATTTGATATAAAGGAATCGGAGTTACAGGAAAGAATAAACGAATCAAATTTTCAATGGATCGCTTCAAATACATATCACAAACAAAAAGACAGGGTTGATCCTTTTGTAAAAATTAAACCATCAGGCAGCACATCTTTTCCTGTTAGTTTTATTAAAACAATTTCTGACGCAGATGGCACCATTGCAAGGATTGGTTTTATAGGGCTCACGCTTCCTTTCAACAAAGCAGGATATGTGAGTTATTCAGATGTAATAATGTCTGCGAAGATCTTGTATGACAGGTTAAAAGATTCTGTAGATGCGGTTGTAGCCATTACACACCAACTTATAGAAGACGATGAAAAACTTGCCAGGGAAATTCCGGGGCTGTCATTGATCATGGGTGGGCATGAACACGATCAGCACTTTGAAAAGATCGGGCATATTTATATTACCAAAGCCATGGCAAATGCAAAATCAGCTTTTGTGATCAATCTTGCTATTAATAAAAAGAAAAAGAAGATAAAAATAAAAGCTTATCCGGAGAAATTAGATGAAACAGTTTTATTAGACAGTGCCACCAATACTGTTGTACAACGTTGGGTAACAATTGCAGAAAACAGTTATGTATCGCTTGGTTTTGATGCTAAAAAAATTGTGCTCATTAACGGGGAACCTTTGGACGGCCGCGAAACTGAGATCAGAAGCAAACCTACAAACCTAACCAGGCTTATTGTTCATGGAATAGCAGATGCAGCTAAAAATGCTGATGTTATTATTATGAATGCCGGTTCCATAAGAGTTGACGATATACTGCAAATGCCCGTTACACAATATGATATTTTACGCAGCCTTCCTTTTGGCGGAAGTATTCGTGAAGCAGAAATGAAAGGAAGCTTATTGTTACAGATCCTGGAACAAGGGGTGAAAAATAAAGGTATCGGTGGTTATCTTCATTACAATGATGCAGTTAGTTTTGATACCAGTTCAAATAGCTGGAAACTTAAAAATACATCCATTGATCCGCTGAATACATACCGGGTAGCCTTACCTGATTTTTTACTGACAGGCGGTGAATCAAATCTTGGTTATTTGAAACCAGACAACAGTGGTATTGTAAAAATGTTTCCTGATCCGGCTTCAGATATCAGGTTGGCGATTATTAAATACCTGGAAAAGAAGTGAGAGGCTGGATACTTGATGCTGGATACTGGATGCTGGATGAAAACACTTCAATTTGATGTTTTATTCCCTTGGTTTTTAATTGGGTTATTTTTAGTTTCGGTTATTAAAGCCTGAACAATGAGCTATAAAAAATTAGAAATTTGGCAATTAGCCAGAGAGTTAACTATTGATATCCACAAAATAACTTTCCTGTTGCCAAAATTTGAGCAATTCGAAGAATCAAAGCAAATAAGAAGATCAAGCAAAACTGTAAGAAGTTGCATTGTAGAAGGATATGGCAGAAGAATGTATAAGGCAGATTTTATTAAATTTATGATCTACTCATTATCTTCTAATGATGAAACAATCGATCATTTAGAAATACTTTTTGAAACCAAATCGTTATCAGATGAGATACTTTATAATTCACTACATCAAAAACTTGAAAAATTAGGAAAAAAAATTAATAACTTCTTACAATCAGTCCAGCGGAGCCATAATGATTTCCATAAATAGCAGAGTGCCCAATCCTGCATCAAGTATCCCCGTCCGAACGGCGTTCAGCCGGGCGGGCAGCATCCATTATCTTGCATCTGTTCTCCCCTTACAATCCATTCAAAATTTCATGTCCTAATTTATCCCGCTTTGTAAATAAATACTTTTCATTGTGTCTATTAGGTTTCATTTCAATTGGTATAGTTTCAGTTACTTCAAGCCCATAACCCAACAAACCAGCTCTTTTTTTAGGATTATTGCTGATCAGTTTCATTTTACTAACCCCTAATTCACGAAGTATTTGTGCTCCAACCCCATAATCTCTTTCATCCATTCCAAAACCCAAATGAAGATTTGCTTCAACAGTATCCATCCCTTCTTCCTGTAGTTTGTATGCCTTCAGTTTATTGATCAAACCTATACCACGGCCTTCCTGGTTCATATATAACACCACGCCTTTCCCTTCAGTTTCGATCATTTCCAGCGCATGATGCAGTTGCTCACCGCAATCGCATCGCAATGATCCCAATATATCTCCGGTCATGCAACTGCTGTGTACCCGGACTAAAACAGGTTCATCTTTTTTCCAATCACCTTTTTTCAAGGCTAAATGAATCTCACCGGTTGTTATTTGCTGATAAGCGATAAGTTCAAATACACCATATTTTGTTGGCATTTTAACCCGTACTTCCTCAACTATCAATGATTCTGTTTTTAACCTGTATTCAATCAGGTCTTTGATAGAAATGATCTTCAGGTCAAATTCTTTTGCAATTTCCAAAAGCCTTGGAACCCTTGCCATTGTACCATCTTCTGCTATGATTTCGACCAAGACACCTGCGGCTTCAAATCCTGCCAGCCTTGCCAGGTCAATGGTAGCTTCCGTATGGCCCGATCTTCTTAAAACACCCCCTTTTTTTGCACGTAACGGGAAAATATGTCCGGGCCTGCCAAAATCTTCGGCTTTTGACTCAGGGTTTATCAAAGCTTGTATTGTTTTGGATCTGTCATGTGCTGAGATTCCTGTTGTACAACCGTTTCCCAACAGGTCTATACTTACAGTAAAAGCAGTTTCATGAAGAGAGGTATTGTCAGTTACCATTGGTTGAAGATTCAATTCATTACAACGGTCTTCAATAATAGCTGCACAAATGAGACCTCTTCCATGCTTACTCATAAAATTGATCACTTCAGGTGTAACATTTCTAGCTGCAGTAATAAAATCTCCCTCATTTTCCCTATCCTCATCATCAACGACTATAACCATTTTTCCTTTCCTGATATCTTCAATGGCAGCCTCAATTTTATCTAACATATATTTCAAATTATTTCACAAAGTTAGTAAGGAATATTTTTTGGCTCATTAAGTTTTCGTTTTTCGAAAACAAAGAAAGCGGTTATGGGAAATTAATATATTTAAATAAATACGTCTTTAAATCATATAAGCAGCTATTTATTTATTAAGATTGCCTGTGAATTTGTTAAAAGAATGTTATGCTTAATTAGCAATAATTTACTTTCTTTGCCATTGTAAAACTAACTAATATGAATATTAAAAAAATTCTACCTATTATCATTGCGCTTACTGCAATGCCATTTTTGTTGTTATCGCAGGTTACAACCAGTAATATCTCTGGTTTAGTTAAGAATAGTAGCGGAAGCACTTTGCCAGGTGCATCTCTAACTGCAACACATATTCCTACCGGCACAGTTTATACAGCTATAGCACGTACTGGTGGGCGTTTTGACATTAATAATATGAATCCCGGCGGACCCTATACCATTGTTGCTTCATTTGTTGGATCTGATGCGAATACCCAATCTGATATTTTTTTGGTATTGGGCGAAACTCAGCTTATGAATTTTACATTATCTGATAAAACAACAGATCTAACCACAGTAATACTTACAGGAGTTAGGTCTTCTTCTCCTAAAAACGGAAGCGAAGTTACCATTGGCCGTGATAAAATTGCTGTATTACCTAGTGTAGGAAGAAATATTAATGACTTTGTAAGATTCACACCTCAAACTAAATTAACTGCAAATGGGGGTATTTCTATTGCGGGGCAAAATAATCGCTATAACGGGTTTTTAATTGATGGTGCAGTTAATAATGATGTATTCGGTATAAGTGAATCAGGCACCAATGGAGGACGTGCAAATACGCCCCCAATCAGTATAGATGCAGTAGACCAAATCGTTGTACAAATTTCGCCATATGATGCTGCCTTAGGTAATTTCACAGGAGGTGCTATAAATGCCATTACGAAATCCGGTACTAATAATTTTCATGGT
Source organism: Ferruginibacter sp. (assembly GCA_031422055.1). Taxonomy (GTDB): domain Bacteria; phylum Bacteroidota; class Bacteroidia; order Chitinophagales; family Chitinophagaceae; genus Ferruginibacter. The sequence continues at coordinate 6,674 of JANOPU010000146.1, read as the reverse complement.
TCGGCATACTATGTTTTCCGTAATGAGAGCCTTTCAGGTAAAACACCGGGCAAAGTACCCGACAATCAGAGAGTGAAACTTAGTGATTTCAAAAATCAAACTTATGGGTTTACGCTTGGTGGGCCAATCATTAAAAACAAAGCCTTCTTTTTCCTGAATGTTGAACAACAGAAAGATAGCCGTCCGCAACCATACACTCCTACTATCGCTACAACCGGATTTAATATCAAGGATACGGTTGCTAAGCTGGTAAATCATTTGAGAACAGTTTATAACTACGATCCGGGAGATTATTTAAATAACCCGGATGAAGTTGACCGTTTAAATATCAATAGCCGTTTTGATTTTAATTTAGGAAAAAAGAATAAACTGACTGCCAGTTACAGATATACAAAAGCAGAAAGATATAACCCCGGCAGAAGCACAAACAATACCATCAATTTTACGAACAGTGCAGAATTTTTCCCAAGTACAACACATTCCGGAAATATTGAATTGAATACGAAGTTCTCCAACAAAATAAACAATAAATTCAGGGCTTCATTTACTGATGTTGTTGATGACAGGGATGTTACAGGAAATCCGTTCCCAAATGTCAACATAGCAGCCTACAATGGCGGCCCAGCAATTAATTTTGGTTCTGAAACAGCTTCAAGCGCCAATCTTTTAAAACAAAGGATCATTAATTTTTATGATGCCTTTAAGTATTATACAGGCAGGCATGCATTTACAATTGGTGCAGATATCGATTTTAATAAATCATACAATTTATTTATGAACAGAGCACTGGGTTTTTACCAGTATTCTGCAATAGGCGCTGCCGGTCCTAATCAAATAAATCCTTTAGCCGCTTTTATGCAGGATCTTGGGCCTTCACGATACAGAAGATCATATTCATTGGTTGATGCCGGAAATAAAGGCGGTGATGAGAATGAAAATGCTGCCGCAAGCTTTAATTCTGTTCGCTTAGGTTTTTTTATCAATGATGATATAAAAATAAATGATAAATTAACGCTTACGATCGGTTTAAGGGCTGATAAAACTTCCTTTAAAACAGATGTTCCTGTTGATAATTTCTTTAATGATACTGCTCTTCTTGTTATTGCCAAAGTTTATGATTTAGAAGGAGCAAAAAGTGGACAAAAATTTTCACCAAGCTGGCAGCTTTCTCCCCGTTTAGGTTTTAAATATATCATTGATGAAAGCATTACTGTTAGGGGTGGTTTAGGCATATTTGCCGGAAGAACACCATTGGTATGGCCGGGCGGCTTATATCAGAATACAGGGGTTACCGTTGGTCAAGTGGATCAACGTGCAGCAAATAATGCTGTAGTAACCATCGGTACGCCAGCAGCTCCTTTGCCTTTCAGGGCTGATGTAAACAATCAGTATACTCAAACTGATTTTGGATTAAACCCTGCATTACTAAAACCACAAGGTGATATTAATATCATTGCCAAGGATTTTAAATTACCATCCGTTTTCAGAACCTCATTGGCAGTTGATAAAAAATTATCACATGGCTGGACAATTGGAGTAGAAGGTTTATTTACAAAAAATATACAGGAAGTTGATTGGCAGAATCTGAACTTTGCACAACCTACTTTATATTCATCCGGCCCAGACCGCCGATTAATTTATTCAACTAGCGGCAATCCAACGAACCTGGTCTATCGCCCTAATGCCACTACTGCCTCTGCAAGAAATCCTTACACCAATGTTATTTTAGTCAGTAATTCAGAAGGCGATAAAGGTTATTCTTACAACTTTACATTTACTATTGATAAACAAAGCAAAAAAGGGTTTGGATTTAATGCAGCCTATACTTATGGTAATTCAGTGGTTCGCAATGAAGCCACCAGTTCTATAAATACTTCAAACTGGCAAAATATGGAAGTAGTTAGCAACAGAAATGCAGTTCCGCTTTCTACTTCAGATTTCGACTTGGGGCACCGTTTATTTGTACTGGCTTCAAAGAAATTTACTTATTTCAAAGAACATCTTTCAACAGTAATAGCTTTTACTTATAATGGTCAATCAGGTAGCCCATACAGCTATACTATGAGCAACAGAGGATTCTCAGGAGATGCAGTTACTAATAATGATCTTATGTATATCCCGGCCAGCAGGTCTGAAATGGACCAAATGGTCTTCCTTTCAAGATTAAGTGGCGCTGCAGCCACTCCGGCAGCCAATGCTGCAGATATCATTGCACAAAAAAATGAATTTGAATCTTTCATCTTATCTGATAAATACCTTAGAAAAAATCGTGGCAGACATTCTGAGCGTAATGGTGCCAGGTCTCCATTTACACATGTTATTGATATGAGTATTACTCAAAATTTCTCTTTAAAAACCGGTGCAGTACGTCATAATCTTTCTGTAAGACTTGATATGTTCAATTTTACAAATCTTATTGATAAAAATGCCGGCCGTCAATACTTCTTTAATTTCGATCAGGCTCAACAATTAAGTTTCGAAGGTTTTTCCGGTACAACACCTCAGTATAAATTCTTCAAACCAACAGATAATAAACCAGGAGTTATCAGTGACGGTGTAAATCCAATTAACAGTAGCCGCTGGAATGGCCAGATCACAATCAGGTATAGCTTTTAAATAAATGATGATATAATACAATAAAAAATCCGCTCAAATTGAGTGGATTTTTTATTGTATCTAATACCGATTGGACAAACAATATAGTCCAATATCGGCTTCGCCTCATTGTACCATTTGTTTGATACCATCGGCATAAACCACTGTAAGATTTTTTAAATATTGGCATATTTTAAAAATCACATTGGTATAATTTCATTTTTATGATTCTATAAACTAACCATTTATTAATTTGCATAATTCTTTAATTAAACCCTAAACCCTAAACCCTAAACCCTAAACCCTAAAACAATAACCCCTTCCTTCCCCCATCCCCAAATTAAAAAAGCCGGAAATGCTTTGGCCCATGTTGGAACATCATGCTTGCCATCTTTTAATTCGAGATAACGAATATTCTTTCCATCTTTATATCCTTTATTAGACAGTTCTTCGATTAAACCAAGGGTGTCATCAATTGAATCAATGATGCCATTATTATTCCTGTCGGCAGTTTCATCTTTTGTACCAACTTCAAAAAAGAAATTAAGCCAGGGGTAGGTTTGGCCTTCACGAATCTGCCGATGCATAATGCGATCAGTTTTTTCATCGAAATCAATATCTTCCTGATCTTTATCCCGCCACCAGAATGAACCGCTGAATGCGCCAGCAATAAAAAATTCATGTGGATGGTTCCATACTATATCCAGAGCACTCAATCCGCCGAGTGAAAATCCTGCAAAGGCTTTTTGCTTAAAAGAATAGATATTATAAGTTTGCCTGAGGTAAGGAAGCAATTCTTTCATAATAAACCTGGTATATAAAGATGCTTTAGCCCCCCTCCCTTTATAATCGAGTATTTTAGCTGTTCCGTATTCATTTTTCCGGTCGGAAGCACAATGGATTCCCACGCAGAATATGGGTTCAATAGACCTTTTTTTGTAGAGATCATCCAGTATTTTTCCAAAATTCATGGTCAACAGATCCTGCCCGTCATTTATTAGCAATAAACTCAATGAAGAGGGATCGGCAATAGATGTAGGAATATAACAATCTACCTTAACTTCACGATCTAAGCATTTGGATGAAAAAATATGATTTATTACCAAAGTGCCCTGGTGTTTTTCAGCAAACATATATGTCAAAAATAAGAAAAGGTTCACAATAAAATATCATAAGGGTATTCATAAAACATAATTTGTTTTATTGAGAGTTAAAAAATACATTTGAATATAGAGATAGAAATTATTTCCATAATTCATTAAACAAACAGTATGAAAAAAATAGGTATTTTGCATGGCAAAGAAAGAAGTTTTCCGGAAGCCATTATACAAAGGATCAACAGTAAAAACATTGAAGGTATTTTTGCTGAAGCAGTTAGAATTGATAAGGTTATGCAGGGCGAACCAAGCGGATATGCAGTTATATTTGACCGGATATCACAGGATGTGCCTTTTTATCGTGCTTACTTAAAAAATGCTGCCCTTTGTGGAACGGCAGTAATTAATAACCCATTTTGGTGGAGTGCAGACGAAAAATTCTTTAATAATTGTCTGGCAACAAAAATAAATGTGCCGGTACCTAAAACGGTGATATTACCTTCACATTCTTTACCAACAGATACTTCGGAAGAATCATTTGCCAATCTTGCTTACCCGCTCGATTGGGAAGGTATTTTCAAATACATTGGGTTTCCTGCATATATGAAACCATTTGCTGGTGGAGGATGGAAAAGCGTTTACCAACTTAACAGTCTGGAAGAATTTTTTGAAAAACATGCTGAAACAGATCAATTGGTTATGATGTTACAGGAAGAAATTAAATTTGATGAATATTACCGCTGTTATTGTATCGGAGGAAAACATGTACGCATCATGCCTTACGAGCCACGGAATCCGCACCATCTAAGATATGTAGCAGATTTTAAGCCATCCCCTGAGCGATATAAATTAATGGAAGATATCGTTTTGCGTATTTGTAATTATCTGGGGTATGATTTTAATACGGTTGAATTGGCATTAAGGGATGGAGTACCCTACGCCATTGACTTTTGTAACCCTGCACCCGATGCAGAAGTAACGAGTGTTGGCCAGGAAAATTTTGATTGGGTAGTAGAAACTGCTGCAATGTTTGCAATTGAGAAAGCACAAAATCATAAAGAAGGAGCAGATAACCTTACCTGGGGAGAGTATATTAAGCGGAGTTCTACTAAAATGAAACTTTATTAATATGTATGATGTAAGATGTATGATTTTAAACCGATTCAGATCACACATCACACATCATAAATCATAAATCATAAATCATACATTAAAAATCATACATTAAAAATGGCCAATCTATCTTATAAACATTTTACCATTGGTGTAGAAGAAGAGTACATGGTAATTGATCCCTTAACAAGGGAATTAAAAAGCCATGAGCAAAAAATTGTACAGGAAGGTCAGAAAGTGATCAAAGATAAAGTTAAGGCAGAAATGCACCAGGCAGTTGTTGAAGTAGGAACTGATATTTGTGCTGATGTTGATGAAGCATTTATGGATGTTGGTACTTTGCGTAAAACCATCAGTGGCATTGCAGATGAAATGGGACTTTGGATCGGCGCAAGTGGCACGCATCCTTTCAGTCACTGGGAAAAACAGCTAATAACAGAACATGCCAGATACAGCGAAATCGTAAATGAATTGCAGGAAGCTGCCAGAAGCAACCTGATCTTTGGACTGCATGTTCATGTTGGAATGGAAACAAGAGAAATGGCCATTCACCTTGCAAATTCTGCCCGTTATTTTTTACCACATATTTTTGCTTTAAGCACCAATTCTCCTTTTTGGGAAGGAAGGCAAACCGGATATAAATCCTTTCGTACCAAGGTTTTTGAAAAGTTTCCCCGAACAGGTATCCCTGATTGTTATGATAGTATTGAAGATTATGATAACTACATCAAACTACTTGTAAAAACTAATTGTATTGATAATGCAAAAAAAATATGGTGGGACCTTCGGGTACACCCTTTTTTCAATACCGTTGAATTTCGTATTTGTGATATTCCATTAACCGTGAATGAAACGATTGCCATTACCGGATTGTTCCAGGCTATCTGTGCCAAGTTATACAAACTGCGCAGCCAGAATCTGAACTTTATGATGTATCCGCGTGCATTACTGAATGAAAATAAGTGGCGTGCAAGCCGTTATGGTATTGAAAGTAATATGATTGACTTTGGTAAAGAAACAGAAGTCAATACCCGTGTATTAATTTATGAGTTACTCGATTTTGTAGATGATGTGATACCACATCTTGGCAGCCAGCATGCTATCAGTCATGTACATAAAATGCTGGATGGAGGAACCGGTGCTGACAGGCAACTAAAGGTTTTTGAAGAAACCAAGAGCCTTGAATCGGTTGTAGATTATATACATTCCAATTTTTTATATGGATTGTAGTTTGGCGGCATCGTAATTAATATTATCTTTGCCGTCCGATAAAATTTTAAGTGAAATTCAACTGAATATCATTTTTAGAATTTTAATTGGCTGCGTAGCTCAATTGAATAGAGCAATTCCGACGAACAGTCGGGAAGGTCTTAGGATTTTTGAATCCTGCGCTTTGAAAATATTATCCGGCTGCGTAGCTCAACTGAATAGAGCAATCCCTACGAACAGTCGGGAAGGTTTTAGGATTTTTGAATCCTACGCTTTGAAATAATTACAATGGCTGCGTAGCTCAACTGAATAGAGCATCTGACTACGGATCAGAAGGTTTTAGGTTTGAATCCTAACGCGGTCACACTTACTGGTAAAGGGTTTCAAGAGATTGAGACCCTTTTACTTTTTCAGCATTTGCACCACGATTTGCACCACAATTAACAATATTCTACCTGAAAGCAAACTGACCTTTAATTTCCAAAGAACTTTTCCTTTCTACCCCAAAAGTAGAAAAGATTGTAACTATTCAGTTCCAAAAGTAGCGATTAAATGTAAAGCGTTTAAAACGTTATTTCCATTTTTGATAGTGGTATCAATAACAGACCTAAGTACTGCAAATATATTTGCATTTTGAATTGTTTTAAATTGACCTGATAT
>JANOPU010000145.1:0-6685 GCA_031422055.1 Ferruginibacter sp. | reverse complement strand
GCCTGCAAAGCAGTTTTTACACGGCTATAACTTGGCCTTGCCGTGATCACTACACATATTTTTCTTTTACTCATTTTTAAAATTTACCGCTAAGGCACAAAGACTCAAAGAAAATCAGGGACTTATTATCTTAAGTCCTGGCGTCTCAGCGACTTTGAGGTTATTATTCTTTACCGCCAATACACAAAGTCGCAAAGAAGATCATCAACTTGTTGTCTTAAATTTTAGCGTCTTAGTGCCTTTGCGGTTATTGTCATTCAAAATCATTTTCCTGCAAAAAATCTTGTGCAGATTTTTTTTGTTTTAAAATTTTGCCAATAACTGTTTTAAAATTTCTGGCATCAATTCCATAACCAGCAGGCTTTTTCGTTTCCAGATCGTTAAAAAAAATCACCTGACCCGCTTCCATATTCTTATTGACAGCAAGTGATTTTTGAAATATCTTTTTCAGTTCTGAAAAAGACTCACTGGAATCTTTACTGAAACCTGTTGAGAGGTCTTTTGATATTTCCCGTACTCCCTGAACCAGCTTTTTGATCTGATCGATCGTTAAAGAAGCTTTAGCATCCGGGCCAAACATTCTTTTATCAAATACGGTATGAAATTCCAGCATTTGTGCTCCTAAAGCAGTTGCTGCAAGGCATGCATAAATATCTCCGCTATGATCTGAAAAACCGACCGGGAGATCATAACGCTCTTTTAAAATATTAATAATATCCAAACCCCATTGGCCGGCAACGGTCGGATACGCTGTAGTGCATTGAAAAATTGATATTGAATTTCCAAATGGTTTTAAAAAACCGATGGTTGCATCCAGTTCATTTAATGAACTCATGCCGGAAGAGAGTAAGATGTCTTTTCCAGTCAGTGCTATCTTTTCCAGCATCAGCAGGTTACTGACTTCACCACTTCCGATCTTATATTTTTTTACTCCCAGTTTTTCCAACAGGTCAACAGCAGCACAGCTAAAAGGGGATGAAATAAATTCCAGTCCTTTTTCTTCGCAATGTAATTTAATTTCTGCCCACTGATCTTCCGTAAATTCCATTCTTTTCCAATAATCATATCGTGTAACATCTTCATAACTGAATTTAACACGAAATGGCTCATGTTCACTGCTTTCAGCGTAAGCAATATGCGTTTGAAATTTAATAGCATCTACGCCTGTTTCGGCCAATGCATCAATATATGAATGAGCAATTCCCAAACTACCATCATGTGCCTGAGCTATTTCTGCAATGATATACATTGATTGTAAAAGAGAAATGTTTATTTAGAAAAGTGAATTACAAATTAATTATAATAGGTTGATTGCTGATAAAAAATAAACTAAGAAGACTTTTTCTTCGGGTCTTCGGTATATCCATAACCATATCCATAACCATACCCATACCCATAACCATAACCATAGCCATAACCCTTTCCATATCCATACCCATAACCGATTATTTTTTTATTGCCAATTCCGTTAAATACTATGTTTAGTTTAGGGAATATATTTTTTTGATAGTTATCATTGATGAGATGCAGAAACCCCATATCAGTATAATTATGCCTTATAATATACAGTGTAAGATCTGCCACACCTGCCAGTATCTTTGAGTCAGTAACTGAAGCTACCGGTGGAGAATCTATTATAATATAATCAAAGTGTTGCTTTAAATAATCAATCAAAGTTTTAAGCCTGTCTGTACTAATCAACTCTGCAGGATTAGGCGGAACTGGGCCGGATGATATGACACTAAAATTTGCAATGGTAGCATGTTGCTGAATGATCTCAGATTCTGTAGCCTTGCCGATCAAATAAGTACTTAGCCCAGGATCTCTTTTCATACCCATTGCTGAACTGATCTTAGGTTTACGTAAATCGAATTCCAACAGAACTACTTTACTACCTGTAAGGCATAAACTAATAGATGTATTGATAGCTACAAAGCTTTTACCTTCGCTGGGTATAGAAGAAGTAATCAGTATTACATTACTGGATTGGGCTAAATTTGCGGTAATGTAACTTAGATTTGTTCTTAACTCCCTGAATTGTTCAGCAATCAGTGTACGCTTTCCTGCACCAACAACTATTGGTGAATCTGTCTCATTTTGTTGAAAAATAAGTTCGGCAACTATTGGTATGGAAACCCTGTTTTCAATTTGGTTTCTGAAAAGAATACGACTGTTCGAAAACTCTTTTAAATAGATATAAATAACGATAAAAATGAGTGCAATGATAAAACTTAATGTATATATTTTTTTCTTAACCGGTTGAACAATACCTGCCGATTCAGGTTTTTCTAACAACCTGTAATTGGCAACAATAGATGCAGCCGATATTGCAGATTCTTCTCTTTTTTGCAATAAAAAAGTATAGATCGCATTTTTAATTCCCTGTTGCCTGCTTATATCAAGCAAAAGCCTTTCTTTTTGTGGTATTTTTCCAAGTCCTGATGTTAACCGATTGTTATCAGATTGCAATTTTGTAAGACTTGCGGTTATCCCTAATTTCAAATTATTTAAACTGGAACTGATACTTGGTTTTAAACGGGATATCTGTTGTTCATAGATTTCGATCTGGGGGTTTTTACCTCCGGATGTTTGTTTCAATTTTTCCAGGTCATATTCTGCTTTGAATAATTGATCAAGCAGACTGGTCAGTACCGGGTCTGTGATTCCTAATGTTGCTGGTACATCACTGTTGCTTTTATTACGCTTAACAACATACTGTTCAATCTGTTTGATGACTTCCAATTGAACATCGAGCTCACTGATCTTTGAATCAGTTTGTTTTAACTGCTCAAGTAACAAGCCTCCCTCAACTCCCAGATCGGTAATACCCTGTGTTGATTTAAAAGTTTGTAGGTTTTTTTCCACGCCACTTAGTTCTTCCGATATTAAACGTAATCTTTCTTCTAAGAAACGAAGGGTATTGTCAGATATCCTGCTTTTATATTCAACAGAAGTAGTGCCATATAAATTGATCAGATTTTCAAGAATTACAACTCCCCGGTTAGGGATCGCATCTTTAAATGTCAATTCAAGTATGGATGATTGTTTGCTAATCGGTTTAACAGACAAAGCACTCTTTATTTCTCCAACTGTAATAGAAACCGGCAGTATTGTCAGAAATACTTTCTCTTTATTTACATTATTATATTCATTATTAATGTGCCAACTGATCTTACCAAACTTACTGTCAACGAGGCTATCAAAAGGAAAAATTTCATTTCCGAAAACGACCTGATTATTAGCAACTTTTACTTCTCCAAAATGAATGGATCTTATAGAATCGGGGTTTTCAATCTTTATAATAACAGGAAGGTTATCAAAAAATTTTCCACTTCTTACGTATCCTTTTTGGCTGTATTGAACGTTTAATTGTAATTTAACAACAAGTTTTCGAATAAGATCTTTAGATTTTAATACTTCCAGTTCTCTTTCAGTTTCATTTGAAATATTTCGGGTGTCAATTTTAAATGCCTCCAGTAAATTGGCACTTTTTTGTTGTGAATCATCATTGACAATTACTCTGGCATTTGCTTCATATACCGGAACAGTATATCTTAAGTAAATATATGCTCCCAAAAAACAAATAATGATCACAAAAAAAATCATTGGCCAAAAAGGAAGTATTCTGAATAATACACGCCTGAGCTGTTGGTTTTGATCAAGTGTATCATTTTTTGTATTAAAATCCGAATTAACTGCTGTCATTTATGGTTATAAAAGATTAAAATTTTTATTTACTAACATTTATTATTGTTATCAATAAAGATAATCCAACTGCTGCAATACCTAAATATTGAGGTACTCCTGTTCTGGCAATAAATCTTGTTTTTACAGGTTCAACATAAACAACATCGTTGGTCTTTAAATAATAATACGGAGAATTGAATAAATCTTTTGACAAAAGGTTTAGCCGTGCAAAATTTCTCTGGCCATTCACTTCGCGGATCACCAATATATTTTCACGTTTACCCATTTCATTTAAATCCCCTGCCATACTAAGTGCTTCCAAAATGGTTGTACGTTCAGTTGGCATACTGAATCTGCCTGGTTTAATTACTTCACCAAGCACAGAGAAATTATAGTTTAAAAAACGAACGTTTACAACGGGTTCTTTTGTGTATTCTTTAAATTTTTCTGTTAAAAAAGCTTCCAACTGAATCCTGGTAAGACCTTCAGCCTGTATTAACCCTAAATAAGGCAGTTTAACTTTACCGTTTGCTTCAACCAAATAACCAGTAGATGTAGTCCCCTGAATCAGGTTACCTCCCCCGGCACCCACCGGCAATCCACTTGCAGAGTTTACAACCAGCAGGTCGTTGAGGTTGTTACCACCTACTGTTATCCAAAGCTGATCATTTTTTTGAATAAGATTTTCAAAAACAGATTGGGCATTTCCCAAATTACCAGAAGTGCTGTCTTTTAAATTATATAAATAAACTACCTTTTTGGGCGCTGTACAGGATATGAAGCAGGCAATAACAATTAAAAAGCCCATAAAAAATAAACCGCATTTTTTGAAATATAACATAAGCAAAAGTATATTTATTTTTTTTGGAACAAATCGGATGGAAATATAATGAGTATTTTAAGAGGAGATGAAAATTGACAAAAAAAATCTAATACTGATAAAACATGGCTTCGCCTCTCTTAGTCACATTTTACAAGTTTGTAAAAACGGACAAGCTACTTTCCAAAAGGTCAATAAATTCAATTAAATAAAGAAATCAGTATTTACATAATCTCTTTTATTTAAAATGGAACTTACAGATGACCAATAAATAATCAACACATTAATAAACAATGAGTTATTCAAAATTTAATCATCTTTTTTCAGTATCTCTTCAAGCTATTCATTTTTGCCCAAAAATAATAGATTCATTTTAAAGAAAACAATATAATCTCATTTAGAAATAACTAACTGATTTGTTTGTGATTAATAAAAAAAGTTTGATTTATTGTATTATTGAAAAAGTAACAACAATATATTTTACCTTCAAACTTATTATTTAATGAATTTTGTTATATTTACCGCATTATTCATGATCTATAACCTGAATGTTATGTTCCAAATCTTTAGAAAGCAAATAATCTTTCTTCTTGTTTTTGTGTCAATCACACTATCAATTTTTGCTCAAAAAGCTGATAAAAGCATTAAGCCTTTTTCAGGAGCCAAACCATTTAGAAAGTTTTCAGTAGGGATAAGTGCTGGAGCGTTAAAATCCTCTGTACTTGCCGGAGGATCGAATGATTTTTCACAGAATAATCATCATTTTGGTTATGGTATGAATGTTAAATACCAGATTACACATTACCTGGCATTGCAGGCAGATTTTGTAAGAGGTAAGCTAAGTGGTGATAATAGTAAGAAAAGAGGAAATGACACTTTGAATTTAGCCAGGGCTGTCACCGCTTTCAGCACAGAACTTAATGCAGCAGTTTCAGGCAGCGTTTTATATACTTTTTCCAATATTAACTGGCTTCATCTGAAGAACTGGTTTGTTCCATACATAGGAATTGGAGGCGGATTAGCGAATTATGACGTTAAGTTCACGCCAAGAGGTTCAAACATTGAAAGGCCTTACCCGGATGGATTAAAGAATAATATTACAGAATTATATGTACCAATTTCAGTTGGAGTAAGGTTTAAATTGACCAAATTGCTCAACCTGAATGTTGGATATACAATGAATTTTGTAGATGGAGATAACCTGGATGGTAACTCTTACTGGACTGTACCTTTGGGAGAAAGCAGTACCACACATAAAGATAAATTTTCTTATGCCCATGCAGGACTTGAGATCGCACTTGGGAAAAGATCTAAACCTGAACTTTTATTTGATAATCCGGCAGCCCGTATTAATAATATCATGCAGGATCAGGTTAAATTACTTACTCAAAAAGTAGACAGTTTAGAAGCCAAGCAAAAGGGGCTTGATGATACCGACGGTGATTCAGTTGCTGACCTTTTTGATAAAGAACCAAATACGCCTGCAGGTTGCCCGGTAGATGCATCAGGTATCATGAGAGATACTGATGGCGATGGTATTGTTGATTGCAAAGACAAACAATTGATCACTCCATCAGAATGTTTACCGGTTGATATCGATGGTGTTGGCAAATGTCCGGATCCTTCTTGTTGCCTTGGCAGAACGGGCGATGTAGATGTTGATTTGAATTCCAATTGTCCTTCAGATTACCCTGCATTAACTTTCAAAGGCAATAGTATTAAATTGTCTGCAGAAATTGCTGCAACTATTGCAACAATAGCTACAAAAATGAAAGCCAGGCCAGATTGTAAAATTATGATCAAAGGAAATTCCGAAACTTCAAAATCTTCTCAGGCTATTTGCCAAAAAAGAGTTGATGCAATAAAGATGCAGTTAAAAGAGAGAGAAGGAATCAGTGCTGAAAGAATAACTACTAATTGCGAAGTAGGTGGCGGAGATAAGAACACTGTTGAGATAACATCAAACTAATGTCATTATAGTAGGGCTTTAAATAACAAATCCTCCTAACGGAGGATTTGTTATTTAAAGCCCTATTTTAAGAAATGATATTCACAACCTGTTACGAGAATTTACAATCAAGAAGCTTTTAATACCAATGTGATTTTTAAAATATGCCAATATTTTAAAAATCTTACAGTGGTTTATGCCCATGGTATCAAACAAATGGTACAATGAGG
>JANOPU010000144.1:0-3609 GCA_031422055.1 Ferruginibacter sp. | reverse complement strand
AGAAGAGGCATAACCTGAACCGCTGGTAAGCGATACTTCAAAATTGGCAGAGGCTGTTACTGAAATATTGCCGGTAAATCCTGTAAGAAAGAACCCGCTGAGTGTGAATGTTTGTGGTGCCGATTCAATACCTGCATTGGTTGTAATATTAGTGATATCCGGTCCTGCAACAAGGGTAGCAACCGGTGCGCCACAAGGATTTAAAGGAGAAGCAGTATTCCTGGCTGATGCAATGATTGCTGTAAAGTCAGCAGCATTATTATTGTTATCTGTACATCCGGCAGCTAACCTGGTAAGACTGTTTGCATTTGATACCGGGACAGGTGTTGGCCCGGTGCCTTCAAAACAATTTGCGGTTACTCCATATCCAACATAATCAATTATTGTGGCTACAAAAGGAGGAGGGCATTGAGTACCAGTTAGTACTGTAATACTGTTTACAAGCGCAACTTTACCTGCACTGCCACTCATATTAATCACCGGAGATGCTGTTGCATCAGGAATGGGTAAAGCAACACCCGTTACTCCAGCAGCACTCATCTGAATAAGAAAATACTGACCACTAAGTATTGACACAGCCGGCAGGTCAAATTTCGACCAGCTTGTACCCGTAGCACTTGCATATTGAATAGAATGGCCGGCTAAACTAGCAGAGGAAGCTCCTGAATTAAATAATTCAACAAAATCTGCATTATAAGTAGCAGATGCATTTCCACCCGCACCATAAACCTGGCTTATTCTTATCTGAGAGAAAGAAGTTAAAGTGGCTAATATAAAAAGTAATGTAAAAATCTTCTTCATAATGCAAATTTTATTGATTGAGAGAAGACATCTAAACAAATTAAAATACTTCTCAATTAATGATAATATTTTTTAGAATTGGATCAGTTAATTTTCTTTAGTAAAGATATATACGTTGGAAAGTGGTCACTATATCCATAGTTATATGTCATACCATCCCATGTTCTCTTGGCATATCCTTTCCATCTTCCGGTTTGCTGAACCATAAATTGTTTATTGAAAATATTGGCCTTGTAGAAGTAATATCCTTTTTGTTCTTTATCGAGGAAGGCTTTTGAAATGATGATCTGGTCAAATAATCCCCAGGAATCCTGATAGGCCAATGTGCCAATTCCTCTCCTGTAAAGATCTAACCAGGGATTAAAAAGGCCCGATTCTTTTATATCCGACTGCTTTCCTTTTGCACCCAAAATTTTGGTAACACTCGGGCTGATAGGGTCATCATTCAGGTCTCCCATGATAACTACTTTTGAATTGGGGTTGATAGCCATTATTGAATCAACAACCCTTTTATTAACTGCTGCAGCTGCAGCCCTGGCTGGAATAGAACGCTCTTCTCCACCGGAACGTGAAGGCCAATGGTTTACAAAAACATGAACAGTATCTCCATCCATTATTCCTTTTACATATAAAACATCACGTGTAAAACGAGAATCTTTTGCACCTCCGGGCAATTTTACAAAAAGTGAAGTACTATAAACTGGTTTAAAATATTTGGGATTATACAGTAATCCAACATCTATACCTCTGATATCCGGGGAGTTATAATGAACAAATTTTAAATTCATGCTTTTTAGATCCTTATGCTTAATAAGTGCAGCAAGAACAGTGTCATTCTCTATCTCAGCAACTCCCAGCATAGTAAGCCCTTCGGGATTGGTTTCAATTCCCATTTGAGAAATTACAGAAGCCAGCCGGCCAATTTTATCAACAAATACATGTGTATTATATTGTCGTTCGCTTAAAGGAAGAAATTCTTCATCATCTATTAATGTGTTATTTATTGTATCAAATAAATTCTCAAGGTTGTAAAAACCAATCACAGAAGGATGATAGCTTGCTTTTTGACTATAACCACTTGAAAATGAGATAAAAACAACACAAATTGTAAAAAAGCTCTTGTTCATAATTTTTTATAAATGTGAACAAAGTTATTTAACTGTTTGCGATTTATATTATTTAAAAATGAAAATTAAGTAAAAGCGGAAGTTTTATCATAAAAACCCTAATAAAAAAGTACATTTGCAGACTTTTTTAAAATAAATTTATGATACCAAAACTAAAACATTGCTTTATTGTGATATTGCTCACTGGCTTTTTTATGCCTCAAGCATTTTCGCAGGTTCAAAAAGCAAAGGATTCGCTAAATGTCAGAGACACCCTTATTGAATCTTTAAAAGATAATCTGATTGATAATATCCCCACAGTTTCTTTGGACGAAAACGATGGTCAGGATGGAAGTGCTCAGAATGTTTCTTCTCAGCTTAGTGCCGGAAGGGATCCCTTCTTAAATGCAGCTACCTTCAAATTCAGTGCAGTACGTTTCCGTATCAGAGGATATGATTCTGATCAGTTTGGTACTTTTATTAATGGTGCACCCATGGAAAACCTCGATAATGGGTTTACGCCCTATGGCCAGTGGGGAGGATTAAATGATGTTTTGCGAAACCGGGAAACTACTATTGGATTGAAACCAACCACATTTGCATTTGGTGAAATGGGTGGATTAATTTCATTTGATACCCGTGCATCTCATCAGCGCAAACAAACAAGCATTAATTACGCTTTGTCTAACCGTAATTATGTTCATCGCTTTATGTTTACTCATTCAACCGGGTTGAATAAAAAAGGGTGGGCATTTTCTTTTTCAGGTTCACGCCGTTGGGCAGAAGAAGGATTTAGCGATGGAACTTATTACGATGGATGGTCTTTTTATGGGGCTGTTGATAAGCGTGTAAATGACAGGCACCTGATTTCATTTGTTGCATTTGCTACACCTACTGAAAGTGGCCGACAAGGATCTACAATACAAGAAATGGCAAGTTTGGCGGGAGATAACTTTTATAATCCTTACTGGGGTTACCAAAACGGTAAAAAAAGAAATGCAAGTATAGCAAAGTCATTTCAACCGGTAGGAATATTAACACACGATTGGAAAATTTCTGACAAGACAACTTTGGTTACGTCAGGGTTATTTAGTTACGGTAAAAGAAGTACAACAGGACTGGATTGGTACAATGCAGCTGACCCAAGGCCAGATTATTACCGCTACCTGCCAAGTTATCAGCTTGATCCAATGTTGGGTAATATGGTTAGAGAAGAATTATTGACTGACGTTAACAAGCGCCAGATCAACTGGGATGGTTTATACAATACAAATTATGGCTCCAATGAGGTCTTTCGCAATGCAAACGGAATTATTGGTAATGATGTTTCGGGAAGGCGTTCACACTATATTGTTGAAGAAAGAGTGATCAACACAACTAAATATAATTTCAACAGCACGTTGAATAGTTTTATTTCTGAAATCGTTTCATTATCGGGGGGAATCACTTACCAGGCTCAAAGAAATGAATATTATAAAAAAGTAGATGATCTGCTGGGGGGTGAATTTTATGCAGATGTAAATCAGTTTGCAGAAAGGGATTTTCCTTCCAATCCGAATGCAGTTCAAAATGATCTATTGAATCCAAACCGTTTATTAGGTAAAGGAGATAAATTCGGTTATAATTATGATATTAATATAAAAAAAGCTTCTTTATGGCTGCAAGGAGTTTTTAAATTCCGTAAGATCGATGCTTTTATTGC
>JANOPU010000143.1:0-3028 GCA_031422055.1 Ferruginibacter sp. | reverse complement strand
TTTTAGAAGTTTTTATGATGGTAAATTTATCATGAACGGGTTTCATAATCGCCCATTTTACCAGTTTCCATATACAAATGTTCCTATGGAATTGATAACGGCAGGATTAAATGAAGTTGCTTTTTATTGGTCTGATGCAGGTTCTCTTGGTCATCCATTTGCTACAGATGCCAATAATACGCTGAGTTGGTATGGGGCAACAATGGCGCCTGCTATTAAATTTAACCGGACTACAAATGAAATTACAGATGTTTATAATTTAACTCCTAGTCCACCAATGAGCCTTTATACTGGAAGTATTCCCACCCATAATTATTACGATTCCATAAACAGGAAGGTTTATGTAGCATGGCAATATAATAATAATACTGACCGGGCTTTCTTTGATACGCTGAGTTATGTTGGTCCGAGGTAAAGAAGGGTTAAAAAGGTTTAAGGGTTTAATAGTCTAAAGGTTTTATTAATATACCTCAACCTCTTAAACCCTTAAACCCTTAAACCCTTAAACCTTTAAACCCTTAAACCATTAAACCCATCTACGATTTGAACGAACTGAGTTCAAATCTTATCATTTTGTACTAGCTCCTCAACCGATCTTTTGATAATATCCACACATTCCATCACCTGTTCTTTTGTTATAACCAGTGGAGGTGCAAATCTTATCTTATCTCCATGTGTTGGCTTGGCCAATAAACCGTTTTCTTTCATTAATAAACAAAGGTTCCAGGCAGCTTCAGGGTCACGGTGATCAATAACGATGGCATTCAGTAAACCTCTTCCCCTGATCTCTTTTATTAAGGGCAATTGTAATTTTTGTAATTCGCTCCTGAAAATTTCTCCCATGGCTGCTGCATTTTCCGCCAGGTGCTCTTCTTTTAAAACATTCAAAGCAGCTATGGCAACTTTACATGCAAGTGGATTACCGCCATAAGTGCTTCCGTGTTCACCCGGTTTGATAGTAAGCATGATCTCATTATCAGCTAATACAGCACTCACAGGTAATACGCCGCCACTTAAGGCTTTACCCAGGATAACAATATCAGGCCTTACTTTTTCACTGTCACAGGCCAGCATATGACCGGTTCTGCAAAGGCCCGATTGTATTTCATCGGCTACCATCAATACATTGTATTCCCTGCACAATATTCTAACACCGGTATAATATCCTTCATCCGGAACTACAACTCCTGCTTCGCCTTGTACGGGTTCAAACATGAATGCAGCAACATTTTTATCTTGTAAAACTTTTTCCAATGCAGGCAGGTCATTGAAAGGAATGACTTCATAACCGGGAACAAAAGGCCCAAAATTATTTTTTGCTGTTGGATCTGAGCTGAAGGAGATCACGCCAACGGTCCTTCCATGAAAATTGGCAGAACATACAATGATCTTAGCTTTATTCTCAGCAATACCTTTTACTTCATAGCCCCACTTCCGGCTAAGCTTAAGCGCAGTTTCTACAGCTTCAACGCCGGTATTCATTGGCAATACCTTATCGTAACCAAAATACGCCGTAATGAATGCTTCATATTCGCCCAGCAGGTTGCTGTGGAATGCCCTGGATGTTAAGGTTAACTGTTGTGCCTGTTCGGTCAGTGCCGAAATGATCTTTGGATGGCAATGCCCCTGGTTCACTGCAGAATATCCACTAAGGAAATCGTAATACCTTTTATCATCAACATCCCAGAAATGAACCCCTAAACCTTTTTTCAGTACAACAGGCAACGGATGATAATTATGTGCGCCGTATTTTTCTTCCAGGTCAAGAAAATGTTGAGCATTGGATGATACGGTTATAGTTGATTGCATAAAGTGATTTTAAAAAAACTGAGTGAAAATGGAAATAATTGCTCCCGGATATGGGAATTCAGGTATACTTATCCTCGATGATTCAGCAGGTCAAGGTTGCCCGTAAGAAATGCAGATATGGTAGTACTATTTTTGATGAAGCAAAAGTAAAAAATTAAACCCATTTTAAGAAGTAATCAGTAGGGAATTTTAAGAGTGGAGTTGAATTTCTTTCAAATATGCCATATACCGTGCTTCCGGTTCCGCTCATAGAAGCAAATAGTGCACCTTCAGTGGTCAATGTTGATTTAATTGCTGCTATTTCAGGATGTGCTTTAAATACGGGGATTTCAAAATCGTTGTATATGTTTTGCTGCCAGTCAGTAACAGGCATTTGTATAAGATCTTTTAAATTTTGTACATTCTTTTTAATAGAGCAATTGGAAAAAGCCCAACCGGTATTGATATGAATACCGGGATTTACCAATATTATTTTATAGAAAGAAAGGTTAAGCGAAATAGCTTCCAGTTTTTCTCCTCTTCCAGTTGCATAACAGGGTTTATTAATGATAAAAAAAGGGCAATCGCTTCCCAGTTCCAGTGCATAACCCAACAATTGATCAACTGATAAATTCAGGTTGAATTTCTGATCAATGAGTTTTAACATGAAAGATGCATCAGCAGAACCTCCACCAAGGCCGGCTCCCATTGGAATGGCTTTGTGCAGGTGCATTTTCACATTTGGTAAATGAGGGAAATCTTTTTTTAAAAGATGATATGCTTTGATACAAAGATTATCATCTATTGTTCCCGGAATAATTGTTCCTGATTGAGTGTAGGAAATTTCTTTTTTGCTTGCAGTATCTTCTATGATCTCAATAGCATCTTTTAATGCAACCGGATAAAAAACAGTTTCTATATCATGAAATCCATCTACCCTTTTTTCTGTTACACGTAGGCCAATATTTATTTTACAATTTGGAAACGCAACCATTTAATGGATAATTTTTTAAATGATAATGGATAATGCCTGCCCGGCTAAACACCGTTCAGACAGGGATAATTTTTTAATCTAAAGAATTCCTCGCAGCTTAGCTGCGGGGGAATGAAATATTTATTGCCACAGATTCGCAGATTAGATTTTTTGATTCTATTAAATCTGTGAACCTGCCTGCCGGCAGACAGGTCTGTGGCAATTTGTTTTTTGTTTTTAGATACCTCGCAGCTTGCTGCGGGGTCA
>JANOPU010000142.1:0-3096 GCA_031422055.1 Ferruginibacter sp. | reverse complement strand
TTTTATATTGGTTTATGAGGTGTATCTTTTAATTTACTACCTCCCAAAATCAACTTCTATTTATATCTCAAAGCAATATGAAATTATTACATTGATAATAATCAGACGCTTATTCAAAGACTTATCAGATATATCACTAACGGCTGATTGGTTCAACATTAAAAGTGATTTACAGTTTACTTACGATTTAGTTGCATCGGTCATCTTATTCTACCTAATTTATTTATTCCACATTCAACGTATTAAGAAATATAAATCAGTTGGTGCAGATAAGATCAATTTTGTGAGTATTTCGAAATTTATTAATGTAAAAAAACGGATAGCTACTGCTTTAGTCCCAATATTAGTTATAATTGCATTATACTCCTTTATAAGCTGGAGTTTAACTATCTTTCAACCTAATGAAATCAATGATATTTCTTTCAAGAACATCAATAATATTTTCTTTGAACAGTTTTTTAATATTTTGATAATTGCTGATGTAATCTTACTCTTATTTTCTTTTTTTCATACAGACGATTTCCATAAAGTTATTCGAAACTCAGGGTTTATTATTTCAACTATCTTAATTAGAATATCCTTTTCTGTAAGTGGGATTATTAATACTGTATTGATTATTTCTGCTATTTTATTTGGCCTTTTAATCCTCATTATTCATAATAAATTTGAAAAGCAGTTAGCAATAGAGAACACCGGCAATTCTTGAAAATTAGCTGAAACTTTTAAAATATAACGTAGCATGTGTAACTTTATTTATACACTTTGTCTTATTACATTGTTTTGTTCTTGCAATCAACAATCTGCAAACAAAAAAACAGAAAAAAATATATTTGAAAATTCAACTCTAATTGGCTGCGCCCCGGAAGTATCAGACAAATCCTGGTATTCTTCCGGAAAGAAAGCGCCATTATTTAAAGAATTGGAAGGTATTCATTTTCTAGTCTCAACAAAAAATAAAGAAGTACAGAAATATTTTGACCAGGGACTTATGTTATCTTTTGCTTTTAACCATGCAGAAGCAGGGCGCTCATTTTATGAAGCCGCCCGGCTGGATTCAAATTGTGCGATGGGTTGGTGGGGTTTTGCATATGTATTAGGTCCAAATTATAATGCCGGTATGGAAAAGGATAATTTTCTGCGTGCTTATAGTGCTTTGCAAAAAGCAAAAAATAAACTTGCATTGTGTTCGCAAAAAGAAAAGGATTTAATTGAAGCATTGGGTTTTCGATATAGTAGTGATACAACTATTTCCCGTTCTATATTAGATTCATCTTATGCTGTTGCTATGCGAAAGGTTTATCAAAAATACCCAGATGATGTAACACTTGCTTCACTTTTTGCCGAGTCTCTTTTGGATTTACATCCATGGAATTTATGGCTTAAGGACGGAAAAATGCAACCATGGACTGGAGAGATTATCGCAATACTTGAAAAATGTTTACAATTAGAGCCACAACACCCGGGTGCAAATCATTTTTACATTCATGCGACGGAAATGTCTCAACATGCTGAAACAGCAATGGCAAGTGCAGACCTGCTGCGTAATTTGGTGCCTGGCTCAGGGCATCTTGTTCATATGCCTTCGCATACTTACATACGAACCGGGCGCTATCATGATGGAGTTATAGCCAACGAAAAAGCTGTAATGATTGACAGCTTGTATGTGGAAGCGTGCCATGCACAGGGTGTTTATCCTCTTGCTTATTATCCGCACAATTATCATTTCATTGCCGCTTGTGCCACACTTAGTGGTGAAAGTAAAATTGCAATGAAAGGTGCATTTGCAACTGCTGAACATGCCCATAAAAAATTATTGCGAGACCCTGCTTGGGCAACTTTGCAACACTATTATTCAATTCCCTGGTATGTAGAGGTAAAACTTGGTTTATGGAATGATATACTTCATTCGCCAGCACCCGAAAAGGATTTAAAATATCCATTAGTAGTTTGGCATTATGCACAAGGTATGGCACTGCTATCTGAAAATAAAATTGTTGATGCTAAGAAACATCTTCTAGGGATGAAAAAAATAATGACTGATACAACTATAAGGGATCTCACTATTTGGGGTATTAACAGTGTTTTTGACTTATGCGTGATTGCATCAAAAACACTTAATGGAGAAATCTATGCAAAAGAAAAAAACTATTCCAGTGCCATTTCTATTTTAAAAGAAGCTATTGTTGCAGAAGATGCATTGAATTATGATGAGCCACCTGACTGGTTTTTTTCCATACGGCATCATTTAGGGGCAGTACTGATTGATGCCGGTAAATTTCAGGAAGCCGTTAAAGTCTATGAGAAAGATCTGGAAATATACCCCGAAAATGGCTGGGCATTAAAAGGTTTAATAAATGCCTGTGAAAAAATTGGCAACAGAAGAAAATATCTGGAAAGCGTAAGTCGTTTTGAAAATTCATGGCAATATTCAGACATTAAAATTTCTTCTTCAAGAATATTGTAATATTTGTTTTCAAATAACAAATCGGAACCTAAAAATTCTTTCTAACCAGCTTTCTACCCTTTACAGATTGTTAGAATTGGGTCTCTGAAAAAAAATAGAATAGAATGTGCGTTAATAATAAGCAGCGTACTACATTTGTTTGCGCTTCATGTAGGTCAGCCTGGTTTAAACATTGAAATTAAAATGATGTCATTAAGAATCCTTATTTTATTAGTTTTTATTATCACAAGTATGTTCAGTTGCATAAATTCAAAAAGAGTAAATCAAGAAAATTTGGATCATCTTTATCCATCTGATAGTACTTTGGTTATTTACCATACAGACTGGACAAAAAATAATTTCCGGGAACGCATAAAAGAATTTAAAAGATCTCCTTTAAAAACCGGCGACATTGTATTTATAGGAGATAGTAATACTGAATATGCAAAATATTTATTCTCGAATCTGGACGATCCAAAAGTAAAAAACCGTGGTATTTCAGGAGATGTATCTGATGGAGTATTGAAAAGGCTTGATGAAATTACTTACTTCAAACCTAAAAAGGTATTCATACTCATCGGTACGAATGATCTTTTTAATTTTTATTATCAAAAACAAATTCCCTCTGTTGAATATGTAGCCAATAACATTTT
>JANOPU010000141.1:0-18844 GCA_031422055.1 Ferruginibacter sp. | reverse complement strand
AGACAAAGAAATAAAAAAAAATTGAAAAATACAAGTATTTTAGAAAGAAATATTCAAGGAATTTTATACCATCTTGATTTAATATGTAGTCCAAAGGACTACGTTTAAATCTTAGATGGTATTATGCCGATAGGAAAAAACATTGGACAAAATATTAGTATAATCGGTATTAGTTAATCCGGCATTTCAATTTAATTAAAGGAATTGGTTATCATGAATAAAAAAAGAGGAAGCTTTTTTCAAAAACGTTCCTCTTTTTTATTAGCATAAATTTTTACGGAAATTAAACACAGCATAAAAAATATCAAAAGGCATTTTAAAATTCTTTCTAACTATTCAGAAATTGTTAGACTAAACCAATTTAGCCGGTTTATTTAACCTAATTTATTTTATATAATCATAAAATACAGCTTTTCTAAAGCAATAATAAATAGGTAATTGGTTAAGATTAGGTCATTTTACGGCTCAGGTTCATCAGTTTTTAATGGCTTACGAATATAATTATCCAAAGACATATACCCACCACCTTCTATCAAAAATACAATCACTAAAACCAATATCAGAAATGAAAATGGCAATTCAGATTCGCTGCCATTAGCTCCTTCAGTAGACGCGGCGCTAATATTAACAAATACCACTGCACCAAGTACAATTGGTATTTGAATGAGACACATAAATCTGGTTAACAAACCAATCAGAATCATAATACCTCCTATAATATGTATCCAGGGAAGCAGTTTGATCATCCATATGAAGTTTTTTATCATTTTTGTCTCAGCAAAAAAAGTGTCAAGTTGATCTTTATGTTGCAGGAAATCATACCCTTTATAGATAAGACAAAGACCAAGTACAATTCGTACAATTACAACCCAATGAGGTATATTTTTTCCCGACCATGATTTTTGATGAAGCAAACTCATAATATTAGTTTTGGTTAAGAGACCTTAAGTTACAAATAAATTACATTTATTTCAATAAAAGATTTTTTTTTTGAAAAAAAATACAGTTTTCTTGTAAACAGATTTGTAATTACTAAATAAACTGTTCAGATCTTATACATTTCTTTTTGAGAAGATATTTTTTTTGTAGAAATGAATTTACACTTATCTTTGCCGTCCGAAAAACAAAAAGGGAGTTTAGCTCAGTTGGTTTAGAGCATCTGCCTTACAAGCAGAGGGTCGGCGGTTCGACCCCGTCAACTCCCACAAAGCCTCACAATTATATGTGAGGCTTTTCATTTTGATGGAAAATAAATCCATTTTTACATTGAACGCATATATTGATAAAGTTATCTATTTTAATATAAGATAGCCTGTACTACACAATTATGTTAGCAAATCTATTCATAAATTTAAAAAGTGATTTTGATCAGAATTTAATTTTAATAATAAAATCAAAGTTTCATAATTTTGCAACACGATCATTATGCAAGTTTTTCCAAAATATCAATCCCATACATCCATTCAGGATGCAACCGATTTACTAACAGAAACTGAACATCAATTCAGCCTGATCGTATGGAATGATGAAGTAAATACATTTGAATGGGTCATCGAAACGCTTGTTGATATTTGTGGTCATGCACAGGAACAGGCAGAACAATGTGCTATGTTGATTCATACAAAGGGGAAATATGCAGTTAAAAAAGGAAGTTACGATATACTAAAACCTCAATGTGATGCCATTACAGATAGAAAGATAGGGGCAACAATTGAAATTTTGGTTTAACGAAAATACCAACCACAGCAATTATTTACATAGTATTCAATATTAATTTCTTTTCAGGATTTGCCACAACATAAGAATAAATACTATTCCTGATGAAATCATTATCATTGTATGCTATGATCTTATCTTTCAATGCTGAAATATTTTCAAATTTCTCTCCTGCCTGCACATAACCCATTCCCCAAAAACTTCCCCTTTCTATCAGAAGATATAATTTTTCATTTTCTTTTAAGCCGTCATCGATAACAGCAAAAGTGGGTAAATTATTTTCTAAATGCTCTAATGCTGATTTTACTTTACAATTGTATTGTTCAGGTGGATCCAGGCTATCTATTTCGTTTGTTGAAAGCGCTGTTTTATCTATATAACATAGTTTTTTATCCAGTTTATACGTTTCAGCAATTTTTCGTAATAGCACCTGCCCCTCATGCAACAGGTTAAAATGATACAAGGCAGGAAAATGTTTTTTTCTTTTATCAATAACCAGCCTTAAATAACCACGATTATCTTCATAACAATAGAGCCCGTATTTCTGAGCCGGTTGTTTCTGACTGTCATTATGTTTTGGCCAGAGCTTTTTTATTTCATTACTTTCTAAAACAAGCGCATGTAATTCATTAACACAAATTGTACATGTGATCTTGTGAATATGCCTTAAAAATTGCTGGCGTTTTTTTGACGGGTCATTCAGTGTAAAATGACTGGTTACTCTTTTTTTAATATTGATTGCTTTACCAACGTATATGATCTTATTTTTTGAATTATGGAAGTAATATACGCCTGGTAATGAAGGTAATTGCATGATCTCCTTTTTTTCCAGGTGTAAAGGCAGCCATTGTTCTGCAGAAGATCTCTTCAGCATTACATTGATATGGGTATCGGCTCCGTTTTTCAATAATCTTTCAAACAATATTACAGTCGCTTTAGCATCTCCGTCTGCACGGTGCCTGTCCTCGATCGGTATTTGGAGAAACCGGCATAAATTACCAAGGCTATATGAAGGCAGGCCGGTAAAAACTTTTCGGCTAAGCCTTACCGTACAAAGCTTCTTTACTTTGAGTTCATATCCACATTGTTTCAACTGATAATTAACAAATGAAAAATCAAAATTTACACTATGTGCAATAAATATATTATCCTTTAACAGGTCAAATATATCTGCAGCAACTTCTTCAAAAGAAGGGGCGCTTGCTACCATTGCATTGTTGATACCCGTCAATGCAGTGATGTATAAAGGAATTTTTTGTCCGGGATTGACCAGTGTTTTATAATGCTTTACAACCCGGTCACCATCATGCACATAAATAGCAATTTCCGTTATCCCATTGGAGGAAGCATGGCCTCCGGTAGTTTCTATATCAACAATTGCGTACAAGTTGGTTTATTGGTTTATTTTAAAGGTTTAGGATAAGGTTGAGGCTAAGAAGTTCGCAACTCAACCTTAACCTTCGCCTCAACCTTTTTTCCTTATTTATCATTTAAAAACAGCAAATTACTAATTTATTTAGTTTATTGCTTAAAAAAATCAATAAAACTAAAAATATATAAAAATCTTAGGCTTCATACCTCTGGACAAAACCCCTTTGGTACATACACAATTTAAACTGGTTATTTTACAATCTAATTTTACAAACCGCTTTTTGTACTTTTGCACACTTGTAAAAAGAAGATGAACGAAATGGAACTTACTAAAAACTTTGAGCCCCAGTTGCTGGAAAACAAATGGTACCAACACTGGTTGGATAAAGGATATTTTAAAAGTGTGCCTGATAACAGGAAACCTTATACGATCGTGATGCCTCCACCTAATGTAACAGGTGTGCTGCACATGGGCCATTGCCTTAACAACACTATCCAGGATATTTTAATACGCAGAGCCAGGATGCAGGGTAAAAATGCCTGTTGGGTTCCGGGAACAGATCATGCATCGATTGCTACTGAGGCAAAAGTTGTTGCCATGCTGAGAGAAAGAGGGATCACAAAATCTTCGTTGAGCAGGGATGAATTTTTAGGCTATGCATGGGAATGGAAAGAAAAATACGGTGGTATCATTTTACAGCAATTAAGAAAACTGGGGTTTAGCCTCGATTGGGACCGCACTTCCTTTACCATGGACAAAGATTATTATGGGTCTGTGATCAAGGTATTTATTGCATTGCATAAAAAAGGCGTTATCTATCGCGGCAAACGTATGATCAATTGGGATGTGAAAGCATTGACAGCACTCAGTGATGAGGAAGTTATCAGAAAGGAAACGAAACAAAAATTGTATCATTTACAATATTTAATCGAAGGCAGTAATGAAAAGATCGTGATTGCAACAGTTCGCCCGGAAACGATCATGGGCGATACTGCGATCTGTGTTCATCCGGATGATGAACGTTATAAACATTTACATGGAAAATTCGCTATGGTACCATTGATCAATCGGCGTATTCCTATCATCACAGACGAATATGTTACCATGGATTTCGGATCAGGCGCTTTGAAAGTAACCCCTGCACATGATATAAATGACAACATGCTTGGCCAGAAACACGGACTGGAAGTTGTTGACATCTTTAATGATAATGGTACTTTAAATAATGATGCACAGATATACATCGGGCTGGATCGTTTTGCGGCCAGGAAAAAAATCGTTGTTGAACTTGAAGAAAAAGGATTCCTGATAAAAACAGAAGATTATACCAGCGAGGTTGGCTATAGTGAACGTACAGACGCAGTAGTGGAACCCCGTTTAAGTTTACAGTGGTGGGTTAGCATGAAAGATATTGCAACACCGGCATTGAAAACAGTACTGGAAGAAGAAATAAAATTCTATCCGCCCAAATTCAAAAATCTTTACCGGCACTGGATGGAGAATATCAAGGATTGGTGTATCAGTCGCCAGCTATGGTGGGGCCATAGGATACCGGCATGGTATGATGAAGCAGGGAACGTATATGTTGCTGAAAGTATAGAAGCACTTCATAACGAGAAACCAGAAACGAAAAACTTAGTACTTAAACAGGATGAAGACTGTCTGGATACCTGGTTCTCCTCATGGTTATGGCCCTTTGAGGTATTTAAAGGATACAGTGATCCCGGGAACAAAGAGATCAAATACTACTACCCTACCAATACATTAGTAACTGCACCAGAAATTATTTTTTTCTGGGTTGCCAGAATGATCATGGCGGGTTTTGAATTCATGGAAACAAAACCTTTTCAATCCGTTTATTTTACAGGAATAGTAAGAGACAAGCAGGGAAGAAAAATGAGTAAAAGCCTGGGTAACTCGCCTGACCTGCTGGGCTTGATAGATCAATACGGCGCTGATGCAACCCGTTTTGGAATTATGATCTCTTCTCCTGCAGGCAATGATATTTTATTTGATGAAAGTGCTTTGGAGCAGGGAAGAAATTTTAATAATAAAATGTGGAATGCGTTGAAGTTGGTGAAGCTTTGGGATGGAAGGCAAGCTATTAGCCCCAAGCCGTTAGCTAATAGCCTGGAGCTAACAGCTAACAGCTTTCCCATAGAATGGTTTGAAAACAGGTTAAACCAGGTTACTGCAGAAGTTGAGCGGATGATGTTAGAATTCAGGTTAAGTGAAGCCTTAAAAACTATTTATTCATTGATCTGGGATGATTTCTGCAGCTGGTATTTGGAATGGATAAAACCGGGTTTTGAACTGCCGATTGATGCCGGTGTTTATAAAAAAACAATTTCATTTTTTACTGAATTGATGCAATTGTTACACCCGTTCATGCCGTTCGTAACAGAAGAGCTATATCATTTGTTAGATGAAAGGAATGATGATTTGTGCATAAAACAATTTGAAACTATTGTTGCAGCAGATCCGCAGATTTTAGAGAAAGCTATTTTATTAAAAGAAGTGATCACGGGATTAAGAGATGTAAGAAATAAGCAACAGATAAAACCGAAAGAAACCATAGAATTATTTATTCATACTTCAAATACTGATACGTATAAATCAATAGAAAATATCCTTGCCAAACAAGTAAACACAAAAAGCATTTCATACAGCAATTCAAATGTTGCAGAATCATTTTCATGTGTTATTGGAAAAGATAAATTCTATATTAAAACAGAACAACCGATCAATACGGGGCATCAAAAATCAGATCTGCTAAAAGAACTGGATCACCTGAAAGGATTTTTAATTTCGGTCGAAAAGAAACTGGGCAATGAAAAATTTGTTCAAAATGCAAAGTCGGAGGTACTGGCTATGGAGCAAAAGAAAAAAGAAGATGCAGAAACAAAGATCAGGATCATTGAAGAAAGCCTGGCTGCCCTCTAAGACCTCACCCCAGCCCTCTCCCAAAGAGAGGGAGGTTAATCCCGTTCAATTAGTGATTTATTAAAAGTTAAAATAGTTTACCTGAAAATAATCTTTTGTAGATTCGTATTTACAAATCAATATTGTTTAGCCATGCACATTTTTTTGAAAATACCTTTTTTACTGGTAATAAATTTTTCCTTTTTTGCTGATTCTTATGCCCAGAAAAACACCGGTAAAAAAAACCTGCCAAAATCTCAATATTTTAAAGCTCCTAAATTATATACTTATCTGACTACTTATAAAGATTCTGTTACCATTCCCCTGGTAATTGGTGAAAGTATCATTGCTGCAAAACTTAAAGTTGTAGATGACAAGAATGTAGAATACACAGTAACTTCATACCAGTTTCTTTATAAAAAGAAAACCGTAACAGAAGATGAATTAACCGGTAAAGTAAGCCCATCCAGCAGTATTATTTCTGAAAGATTTACCGCTACCCCTCTTCCCCGACTCTGGATAGATAAAATAAAGGAGCAACTTAAAAAGGGTGAAGAATTGTATTTTTTTGATGTGATCGCTAAAGATGCATTAGGCAGGGTCATGTATGCTTCCAATTTAAAAATCATTATCCAATAATATGTTGGAAATAAAAACGGCAAGTGAAAATGATATTAACCTGATAAGAGACCTGGCTTACCGTATCTGGCCCATTGCTTATAAGGATATGATAACACCCGGTCAGTTGAAATATATGCTGGAACTGATATACAGCAATGAATCACTTAAAAAACAACTTGCAGACCTGCAGCACCGGTTTATCATCGTTTATGAAAATAATATTGCGCTCGCATTTGCATCCTTTTCAAACAAATACCCCGGCAACAAAACAACATTCCGTTTGCACAAATTATATGTATTAAGTGATCAGCAGAAGAAAGGCAGAGGCAGGTTTCTATTACATTATATCATCAATGAAATCAAACAAGAAGGAGCACAAACATTAGAACTCAATGTAAACCGAAATAACCCGGCACTAAAGTTTTACATTCATTTAGGATTTTCCATTGTAAAAGAAGACGACATCAATATCGGTGAAGGCTACTTTATGAATGATTATGTGATGGAACTAAAATTATGATGAGAATTATTTTTCAATCAATGAATGAGCTTACAGCAAACTTCAAGGTATCTAAAAACAAAAAAAATGCCGCAGATGCACAGATTTAATAGAAAAAATTTCCAATCTGCGAACCTGCCTATCGGCAGATAGGTCTGTGGCAATAAATATTTTATTCATCCCACAGCGCCAAGCTGAGAAGAATTTTTTAAATTAAATATCAATCCGCAGCAAAATCTACTCTCATCGTAATGCTGGCCGTTTTATTTTTACTACTTGTATTAAACACACCTCCATAACTATAATCCTCATTACTGTTTTGTCCGGTTATCTGAAAAACTCCCATGGCAGCTTTACGTATAGTACCTAACGAACTTCCGGTATTTGTTGCAATCGTTTGTGCACGCAGTTTAGCATCAGCACTGGCTTTTGCCAATAAATCAATTTTTAATTCAGAAAGTTTGGTATAATAATATGACGGTGCTGATGAATTGAATTCTATTCCGGCTTCTATCAACTCGGTGATCTGCCTGGATATTTTTTCTACTTTTTCAATGTTCTTTGAATCAACCGTAACGGTTTGCTTTAAATTATACCCGGTAAATTCGTTACCGATCTGCCGTCCGTTCTCATCATAGCGGGTATTAAATTCCTTATCAATGCTGATGGCAGAGAAAACCATTTCTGTATCAGATATTTCTTTCCCTTTTAAATAATTTTTTATACTCAGTTCATCCTGTTTCAGTAAGGCATAGGCGCTTTTTAAGTCCATCATTTTACGGGTATAGTTGCCCTTCCAAACGATCTGGTCGCTCACAAAATCTTTCTCGGCAGAACCGGTTACACTGATATTTTCTGTAGCCCTGAATTTATATTTATAGGCATTGCTTATTAAAAAGAATGCTATGATGAGGGCAATGGATCCGATGACAACGCTTAAAGAATTTTTCATGTTGTAATTTTTTACTTCAATAAAATTAACTGAAATAAATTTAGATAAAAAAATGAATTTTGACGGCTGATTACCAGTAACTGTCGCTAATGAATGACCTGCAGCAAGTTGAGAGGTATCTAAAAACAAAAAATAAATTGCCGCAGACCTATCTGCCGATAGGCAGGTTCACAGATTTAATAGAATCAAAAAAATCTAATCAGCGCATCTGTGGCAATAAATATTTCATTCACCCAAAGGAAAACTGCGAGGAATTCTTTTAATTAAAAGCCATTAAACATTTGATCTGAATCATTCTTTCGAAATCAATATATCAACTGTTGTGTCTCCTTAATGACTCCCATTACAAATACACTTTGCACATTACCCATATTTTCCTGCTGGCTGAGTTTGTTTACATGAAAATCGTAATAAGCATTCATATCGCGGCAAACCACTTTCAGCATAAAATCAAATTCGCCACTAATACTGTAACATTCCTTCACTTCCTGAAGAGAATTTATGGTTTTTATAAATGTAACACCGGCCGTTTTGCTATGCGCTTTCAACGATACATAACAAATGACCATCAAGCCAAGGTTCACCTTTTGCTGATCAACCAATGTAATATATTGTTTGATCACAGCATTTTGCTCCAGTCGTTTAATACGCTCATGAACCGGCGTAGTACTTAAGTGTATCTTAGCTGATATTTCTTTTACAGTAATACGTGCATTTTCCTGTAAAAGTTTTAATATAGCCAGGTCACTTTTGTCCAATGATACAGGAATGGTAGTTGTTTGTTCTTTTTGAATGCCTTTTTTAATCATGAACAGTATGTTTATCCTACAAATGTACAATTTTATATACTTTTATTCCAATTTTATATAATTACTTAGAATTTTACACTATTGTCTGTAAGTTTGCATCTTAAACTAATATATATGACAACAATTACAGAAAAAGGAATTGATTTTAACCTTGCTTACAAGGTGGCGGACATGAGCCTTGCAGCATGGGGCCGTAAAGAAATAATGTTGGCCGAAGCAGAAATGCCAGGTTTAATGAGCCTGAGGGAAGAATATGGCTCAAGCCAGCCACTAAAAGGCGCACGTATTGCAGGTTGCCTGCACATGACCATTCAAACGGCCGTTTTAATTGAAACATTGATCGCATTAGGTGAAGAAGTTAAATGGAGCTCATGCAACATTTTTTCTACACAAGACCAGGCTGCTGCTGCTATTGCTGCTGCCGGCATTGGAGTGTATGCATGGAAAGGACAAACACAGGAAGAAGCTGATTGGTGTATTGAGCAAACTTTGTTTTTCGGAAGTGCAGACAAACCTTTAAATATGATCCTTGATGATGGTGGTGATCTGACAAACGTTGTATTTGATAAATATCCAGAACTGATCGGAAACTTAAAAGGATTAAGCGAAGAAACCACTACTGGTGTTCATCGTTTATATGAGCGTATGCAAAATGGTACATTGCCAATCCCTGCGATCAATGTAAATGATTCAGTTACTAAATCTAAATTCGACAACAAATATGGTTGTAAAGAAAGTCTGGTAGATTCAATTCGTCGTGCTACTGACGTTATGATGGCTGGAAAAGTTGCAGTTGTTGGTGGTTATGGAGATGTAGGTAAAGGATCTGCAGAAAGTTTACGTGGTGCAGGTGCAAGGGTAATTGTTACTGAGATCGATCCTATCTGTGCTTTGCAGGCAGCTATGGACGGTTTTGAAGTTAAGAAAATGATTGACGCCGTTAAAGAAGCAGATATTATCGTTACAGCTAGTGGTTGCCGTGACCTGATCACTTCAAAACATTTCGAATCAATGAAAGACAAAGCCATTGTTTGTAACATCGGCCACTTTGATATCGAGATTGACATGGCTTGGTTAAATAATACACATGGCAGTTCTAAAAATACCATCAAGCCACAGGTAGATCTTTATACCATAAATGGCAAACATGTGATCATATTGGCGGAAGGGCGTTTGGTGAATTTAGGTTGTGCTACAGGCCATCCAAGTTTTGTGATGAGTAATTCATTCACAAACCAAACACTTGCTCAAATTGAACTTTGGACTAACACTGATAAGTACGAAAATAAAGTTTACGTATTGCCAAAGCATTTGGATGAGAAAGTTGCCCGTTTACACCTTGCAAAAATTGGTGTGGTACTGGAAGAATTAACTACAGAGCAATCAGCATACTTAGGCGTGCCAAAAGAAGGTCCGTTTAAAGCTGAAATGTACAGATATTAATAAGCTGATAGCCTTTAGCTATAAGCTATAAGTAAAACCCGCTTCAAATTGGAGCGGGTTTTTATTTTTTCTTAAAAAAGAGATGACATCTTTCAAAAAAAGATGTCATCTCTTTTTTAAGCATCTTTGCGTGAAATATTCTTCATATGATCAAGCTTTCAGTCAATATAAACAAACTCGCCACCCTTCGCAATTCCCGTGGTGGTAATAATCCTGATCTGATACAGGCAGCAAAAGATATAGAACGTTTTGGTGCAGATGGAATTACTGTTCACCCCAGACCGGATGAAAGGCATATCCGTTACCGGGATGTGTATGATCTGAAAAAGATCATAACAACTGAATTTAATATTGAAGGGAATCCAAATGAAGCATCATTTGTAGAATTGGTCCTTGCAAATAAACCAACTCAGGTAACGCTGGTTCCAGATGCATCAGGACAACTTACCAGCAATCATGGGTGGAACACTATCGAACACGCAACATATTTGAAAGATATTATTTCCGTTTTTAAAAATGCAGGTATCCGTGTTTCCATTTTTTTGGATCCTGATATAGAAATGATTCAGGCAGCTAAAGCAACAGGCGCAGACAGAATAGAATTATACACAGAAGCTTATGCAAAAAATTATCAGGCCGATAAAGAAAAAGCAATTGCTCCATATATCCCGGCAGCTAAGAAAGCTAATGAGCTTGGTTTGGGAATAAATGCCGGACATGATCTTGACCTGCATAATTTAAAATATTTCTCTCAGCATATTCCTAACCTGATGGAAGTTTCCATCGGCCATGCACTTATATGTGATGCTATTTATTTGGGTTTGGAAAATACAGTACAGTTGTATAAGAGAAGTTTGAGGTTTGAGGTTTTGGCTGATATTGTGGATTAAAAATAACTCCGAACATCAAACTTCAAATCAATTAATTATTTCCAAATATACTTGCCAGTTTAGTTTCCAATTCCTGGCCCCGCAAATTTTTACCAATCAAGTTACCTTTAGGATCTATCAAAAAGTTTTGAGGAATACTTCCTATTTTGAATTGCTGGCCAACGGCATTGTTAAAGCCGAGTAAATCGCTCACATGTGTCCATGTAAGCCCATCTGCTTTTATAGCATCGAGCCAGGGTTCTTTTGTTTTGTCAAATGATACACCAAGTACAGTGTAATTTTTGTTTTTATATTTATTATAGGTTGATACCACCGTTGGATTTTCCATTCGGCATGGCCTGCACCAGCTAGCCCAGAAATCTATCAACACATATTTCCCTCTGAATGAACTTAGGCTGATCATTTTCCCTGTTTCATCTGCCTGTGAGAAATCCTGCAAAGGTTTGCCCATGACAGGCGTAGTTTTTGCAATGTTGATCTGTTGAGCAACATAATTACCAATGGGACTGGTTTTAATCTGTGGATTTAACCGTGTATAGAGCTGTTCCATTTTTTCACTATCACCGGAAAGCTGAAAATGCCTGTAAATAGCTAATGGTGCAATATATGAATTAGGATATTTATTAATAAAATTATCTAATGTTTCTGCTACAGCATTTTTTGCAGCCGTATTTGGATTGCCTTCCTGGAATAATTCACGTACCGGCATCACGATATTATTTAAAGCCACAAACTCATTATGAGAAGGCGACCCGGATACCACCGCATATTCCAAAGAATCCATTTTTGCATTAACTGTAACCAAACTATTATCTATAAATAATGTAATATAAGGCTGTTTCCCATTAATAAGGATCAGTTTAAAGTCAGGAAAACCGACCTTCCCTGCCAGTTTAAAAGAATTTTTTTGTATTACGCCCGTTGTTTCCTGGGCACCGGTGTTTCCATTTAATAATGCCACAGACGTTCCATCAGCATATCCTATAGTATTACCGGTGATCAAAAAACCGTCTACAGGTTTAACAGGAGCGTTTGCCACTGCTTCCTTTGTTACAGAAGAAGTATTTGCCTTAACGAAATTTTCAGTTTTCTGTGAAAGACAAACCAAGGGTAAGAAAGCCAAAAAAAGGAAATATTTTTTCATCATTTTTATTTTGGAAGTGTAATGTATATTTCTTTCTGCATTTTTTAAACAATTGACTTTATTATTAACAAGATTTAATAAAATCCTGCTTTTTGTGAGTATAAATTTCTCACTTTTTACTTTAGTCCATGAATAAATTGCAAAACCAGAGCCATGTCTTTAATACCGGGTTCTTTTTCAAACAAACTATTGATATTTACACCGAAATAATCAGGATGTGTGAATTTTTTGACAAGTAATGTATCTTCCGGACCAATACTACCACTTAAGAAAAATGGTTTTTCGATCTTGCTTTTGGCTATTTTTTTCCAGTCAAACTTTTGCCCTACAGCTCCATTGCCACTCTTTACCACCGAATCAAATAAATAATAATCACATACTTCGTCATAATCCTTTAGCATATAATCAATAGATTTATCACTCTTATCATCTATTCGAAATGTTTTGATTGTTTCTATTTCATTAGAAACCTGTTCGCATAAATGCGGAGATTCATCACCATGAAGCTGAACGATATCAAGGCCGAATTCTTCAACAATATCCAATATCTCATCCAGTTCTGCATTTACAAAAACACCCACTTTTTTAATATCAAGATCAGCATCAATAAGTTCCTTGCCCGATATCTTATCTCCGACATAACGTTGAGAATTCTTTGAAAAAATAAGTCCTGCAAAATCCACATCAAGTCCATCTAATTGTTGCAATTGCTTCATTGTATTAATACCACAAACTTTAATATTCATAAGGTGATTTTTTTATTTCATGGATAACACTATTTTCATAGTTCCCAAGATTCCTTGTTATTCAAAAATGATTTTTTTATGACTCAATAAAAATAATTTTGCAAAGTTAATGATTGCTTAGCCTGTATCTTATTGTTTTTTAAAATATTTTGTAGTTATATAAAGTACTATGTTAATGACATTTCATGATTTTAACCAGTTTCTAATGATCGTTTCGCCGCAAGGAGACAATATACTTTCGGGATGAAACTGCACACCCTGAACATCAAAATTTTTGTGTTTTAAACCCATGATATAATTATTATCATCTATGGCAGTTATTTCCAATACATTTGGCAGATCCTCTTGTGAAACTACCCAGCTATGGTATCTTCCAACTTCAATAGTTGTTTCCAGACCAACATATAGTGGATCATTAGTATTCAATATTTTTATTGGAGTTGCAACCCCATGATACACTTTATCCAGGTTTAAAAGTTTAGCACCGAATGCCTCCCCAATTGCCTGGTGCCCCAAACAAACACCCAATATAGATTTATTGGCAGCATATTCTTTGATCAATGGCAATAACATTCCCGCTTCAACAGGAATACCGGGGCCCGGAGATAAAATAATCTTATCATACTCATTCAGTTTCTCCATAGAAATTTCATCATTACGATACACATCTACTTTCGTATGCCGGATCTTTTCCACCAGGTGAACCAGGTTGTAGGTAAATGAATCGTAATTATCAAATATCAATATTCTCGACACTTCTTATTTATTGTTTTTGTTGCTCAACGAAGTTATTGTGTGAATATCGGAACTTTCCTGCAAACTTATTTGAAGTCAAATTTATTTAACCTAATTATTAAACCTATTTTTAGTAAAAATAATTCCTGAATGTATCGTTGTAATATCACTGTTTTCTTTTTGCACATGATTATGATTTTATTCAGTACATTCAAATAAATAATTAACCATGCTACTCCAACATAAAGTTGAAGATACCGATGGGTCATTTTTTGTAAATGAAGCAGGAATTATTAAAAGATTTATTGAAAACATCCATTAAATAAATACATAAAATAACTTAGAAGCTGTCTAAATTTAATTCTATAAAAATTATATTGAGCTTCTTTGTGTGCTTTGTAAAAAACTTTGTGCCCTTTGTGGTAAAAAAATAATACAAAACCACAAAGTACACAAAGGAAATACAACGCAAAGTGCACAAAACATATTGAGAATTCTATTTTTAGACAGCTTCTTAGATTTTAATAATTATTTATACAGTTATGATCATTACAATTTTTGGTGCAACCGGCATGGTTGGTAAACAATTGGTAAAACAAGCTTTATATAAAGGGCATGTTGTAAAGGCATTTGGCAGAAATGTGTTTACATCCCGTTTTCCGGAGGATGAACATTTACAACTATTACAAGGCGCATTATTTGATGAAGAACAGGTATTCAATGCCATAAAAGGAAGTGATGCTGTACTTTCTGTTCTGGGAGGTGCATTTGACGGTATGGATCAAACCCGTTCATTGGGAATGAAAAACATTGTGGCACAAATGCAAAAAACTTCTGTAAAAAGAATTATAGCATTAGGTGGCATGGGAATATTAAATACAGCAGAAGATGAACTGATCATGAATTCCAAGGATTATCCGGTGCAATATTTACCGGTTGGTGAAGAACATTTTATGGCCTATGAACATTTAAAAAATAGTGACCTGGATTGGACATTTGTTTGTCCGCCTGATATTATTGATGCTGATGTAACAGGTTCTTATCAAACATCAGCAACCTATCCACCTGTTCCTAATAATATGAAAATAAATGCAGGTGATCTTTCGATGTTCATGATCAATGAGCTTTCAAAAAATGAATATATAAAACAACGCGTTGGAATTTCAAATTAGTCTATCATTGATGAAAAAAGCTGAAAATATTTACGATGCCTGAACCGCCGGTCAGATTACTTTATGGTCTTACATTTGTTGAATAAAATTAAAAATTATTTTTATGCGAAAAATATCATTGTTATTATTGGCATTTACATGTACGTGTTTATATGCACAGGATGCTATTGAATATAAAGTGCCGCCAACAGCTATTTACGACCTGGTTATGGCAAAGCCAACGCCTTCTGTAAGTTTTGATCGTGCAGGAGAATGGATGCTGATCATGGAGCGCAGCAGTATGCCTTCTGTTGAAGAACTTGCACAACCGGAATTACGCATTGCAGGCCTTCGTATCAATCCGAATAATTTCGGGATGAGCCGGACACCATATATTATCAATCTCATTTTAAAGAATATTAAAACAGGCGTAGAATCCTCTGTTAACGGCTTACCGAAAAATTTAAAAGCCGGAAATGTGCAATGGAGTCCGGATGAAAATAAAATTGCATTTACACAAACTTCCGATCATGCGATTGATCTGTATGTTATTGATGTAAAGCAAAAAAAAGCTGCCATGATCAATAAATTACCACTGAATTTGATCAATGGCAGTTTTGACTGGATCACTAACAATTCTTTAATGTATCAAACTATCGTAAAACCTTATACGATGGCTCCGGCAAAACCATTGGCACCCAAAGGGCCAGTGATTCAACAGAACCTTGGAAAGGTAGCAGCCAGTGTTACATACCAGGACCTGATCAAATCGCCCAATGATGAACTTCAGTATGAATTTTACGCAACTTCCCAATTAGTAAAGAATACGAATGGCATTGAAACAAAGATCAGCAATCCTACTATCTACAGCAATATCACCATATCTCCTGATACCAAATATTTACTTGTTGAAAGAAACGATAAGCCTTATTCATATTTGGTTCCTGCGGGTGGTTTCAATTCAACCATTTATGTAATGGATATTAATGGTAACATGATAAAAGAGATTGCTAAAATACCAAGTTCTGAATTGGCTCCAAGCGGATATGATAATGTATTGAATGCGCCACGTGCACATCAGTGGCTAAATAATCAGCCTGCTACGATTACATGGATAGAACCACTTGACAGCGGTCTTATAAAAAAAAGTGTTGAATATCATGATGCAGCATTTACATTAACTGCACCGTTCAGCGGCTCAGCCAAACAGTTAGTAAAAACAGCCATGCGCATGGGGTCAATTGGAGATATTAATGATGATATTTATCTTATTAATGAATACAGCCGGGTAAAACACCGTACTAAAACCAGTAAACTCAATCCGGCAACCGGTACTATGGAAGTTATCATCGATCGAAGTACGGATGATGCTTATGCCGATCCTGGAACACCGGTAACGGATAAGAATAAATTTGGTAAAAACAGTATCCGGCTCGTGAATGGAACAAAAATGCTTATGCGAAGTGTAGGATCAACACCAAAAGGCGATATGCCTTTTTTAGCAAGTTTTGACCTGATGACAAAACAACAGGATATATTATGGCGTTGTACGGATCCATACTATGAAACGGTAACAACTGTTTTAGATTTTGATAAGTTACTGATAATTACCAACAGGCAAAGCCAGGCTGAACAACCAAACTATTACCTGCGTGACCTGAAAAATAATGCTGTTAAACCAGTTTCAAATTTTCCGGATCCTCAACCCGGACTGCGTGGCGTTACTAAACAAAAGATCAATTATAAACGCAAAGACGGTGTAGACCTTGCCGCAGATCTTTACCTTCCAAAAGGTTATGATGTAATAAAAGACGGACCGCTCCCCGTTTTCATGTGGGCATACCCGCGTGAATTCAAGAGTGCGGCAGATGCTGCGCAAATTCGGGGAAGTACCAATACATTTACCCGTGTAGGTAGTGGTTCCGCTATTTTCTGGGTAACACAGGGTTTTGCAGTAATGGATAATACAGAATACCCTATCGTAGGTGAGGGCGATAAACAACCCAATGATAATTTTATTGATCAACTGACCTGGAATGCTGAAGCAGCTATTGATAAAATTGCAGTCATGGGTGTTGGCGACCGGAACCGTATTGCAGTAGGTGGCCATAGTTATGGAGCATTCATGACCACAAATTTATTGGCGCATACCAGTTTATTCAAAGCAGGTATTGCACGAAGTGGTGCATACAACAGAACACTAACACCATTTGGGTTTCAGAATGAAGAACGTAC
This sequence comes from Ferruginibacter sp., assembly GCA_031422055.1. Taxonomy (GTDB): domain Bacteria; phylum Bacteroidota; class Bacteroidia; order Chitinophagales; family Chitinophagaceae; genus Ferruginibacter. The sequence goes on along the minus strand of JANOPU010000141.1, from coordinate 1,609 downwards.
TTACTGGCAGGCCCCTGAAGTATATTTTAATATGAGTCCTTTTAGTTTTGCTAATAAGATAAAAACACCTTTGCTGATGATCCATGGAGAAGCTGATAATAATCCCGGCACTTTCCCGATACAAAGTGAAAGGCTTTACAATGCTATTAAAGGTCATGGCGGAACAGTCCGATATGTACAATTACCATTTGAATCTCATGGATATGCTGCTAAAGAAAATATATTACACATGCTCTGGGAAATGACTGAATGGATGAATAAGTATGTGAAGAATGGGAAATAGGATAATTTGATTTGAAGATGAGAAGATTTGAAGATTTGAAAATGAGAAAATGAGAAGATGAGAAGATTTGAAGATGAGATTATCCATATTAGTTACAGTATTGGTATACATAATTATTACTATTTAAGATTGTTTTAACCAAGCATATCATCAAATAAAAGAATATTTGCGCATGAGCCTATTGAAAAAATATTTACTATTCATTTTTCTTTTTATTTTTTCGTCTGCCGGGGCACAGAAGATCGAAAGCATCTATGTAAATCTTTATACGGACAGTTTAAAAAAAGGAACTTATAATTATATCAATATTGACGGTAAATTATCAAATGGTAAATTCCTTCCACTTGATAGTACACAGATCTTATTCAGTAGTTCTTATGGAAAATTCTATGGTAATAGTTTGTTGATCGATAAAGAATGTACAGAAGAAAAAATACATATTTCTGTAACCTTTAAAAAAGATCCTTCTATACACAAAGAATTCGTAATGTACATTAAGAAGAAAACAGATGAAAAGTTGCCGACGATGGAAGATGTTTTGAAGAAGAAAGGATGAGGATAGATGCTGGATACTGGATAATGTCTTAATAAAAAAGCTGAATCTTATTGTTCAGCTTTTTTATTGTAAGTCAAATAATTTATTTTTCAGACATAATTAAATTAATTAATTAAGATCAGGCGAATTTCTTTGCATCTTCCAGGAATTTGGCAAGGCCAATATCAGTCAGTGGATGTTTCAGCAAACCAAGGATTGAATCTAACGGACAAGTACAAACATCTGCTCCGGCCTCAGCACATTTGATGATATGATTTGGATTGCGGATAGACGCTGCTAAAATTTCTGTTTTATATCCTTGTATATCGAATATCTGTCTTAATTGGTAAATAAGATCCATTCCATCCCAACCACTGTCATCTATACGGCCAATAAACGGCGAAACGTAAGCAGCCCCTGCCTTTGCTGCAAGTATTGCTTGTCCGGCTGAGAAAACCAACGTACAGTTTGTACGGATACCGTTTTCAGTAAACCATTTGATTGCCTTTACCCCTTCTTTTATCATGGGAACTTTAACAACAATGTTCTTATGTATCGTAATCAATTTTTTTCCTTCAGCAATAATGCCATCAAAATCTGTTGAGATCACTTCGGCACTGATATCACCATCTACCATTTCGCAGATGGTCTTATAATGCTGCATTACAGCATCCTGGCCTTTAATACCTTCCTTTGCCATCAGTGAAGGATTGGTTGTAACACCATCCAGTATTCCTAATTCATTTGCTTCCTTTATTTGTGCAAGATTGGCTGTATCGATGAAGAATTTC
>JANOPU010000140.1:0-32300 GCA_031422055.1 Ferruginibacter sp. | reverse complement strand
GATCGTCCCGGTTGCTCCATATAACAGTGAAATGCCAAATAATAATATACCTGATGAAAACGCTGATGATAAGATCATTTTCATTGCCGCTTCAGAAGAAAGTTTTTTATCCAGGTCAAAATTAGCCATGGCTGCAACTGGAATCGTTGCCAGTTCAAGTGCCAGGAAAAATATCAGCAGGTTTCCACTGGAGATCATAAAGAACATACCCAGTAATGCTGATAACATCAACATAAAGAATTCCGGCATGTGTTCATTCTTTTTAAACCAGTCTGCAAATAATAATGAAATGAGATAAACGCCCAGGTTTAAAATATTTTTTTGTACAGCGATCAGGGCATCTGTATAAAACATTCCATCAAACAATGTTCCGGGTTCATTCAAAAAAAATCCGGAAATAAGATTTGCCAATAATAAAAACTGGATGCCGGGCAGCAAGGCTTCATTCTTAATGCCTTTGCCTATTTTTATAAACAATAGCATAAAGATGATGGCGGTTACCAGCAACTCACTTTTCATTAATATAAAAAAATCATTCCCCATAATCTTTACAATATCGAATAAGGTTAAGAATATCGAACCTGCCTTAGCCGGCAGGTTCGATATTTTTGAGTTCCTTGTTCATTATTATTTCTATTTTGCGTTTAACTTATTCATAATTATATCTGCACCCGGGCTTACCAGGTCATTTAACCAGAACGGTGCTAAACCGATAGCTAAAATTCCAATGAGCAAAATAATCGCTGCCAGTTTTTCATTCCAGGTAGCATCACTCAAACTTTCATAACCTGCTTTTATTGGTCCCATGGCTGTTTTCCCTACAGCTCTTAAAATATACACTGCTGTTACAACAATCGACATACAGGCTGCAATGGTTGCTGTTCGATGAAAGACATCTGTATGTTCCCAAGATCCCATAAAAACAGTCATCTCTGCAACAAAACCACTAAGCCCGGGTAACCCTAGTGAACATAATCCAACTAAAAATAATACCGTAGTGATGAATGGCATTACTTTTAAAAGCCCACCCATTTCATTTATCTGCCGGGTATGTGTACGTTCATATATCATACCGATAACGGCAAAGAAAAGAGCTGTCATGAGGCCGTGCGAAACCATTTGCATAACAGCACCGGCCATGGCCGTTTTTGTAAGCATTCCAATACCGAGTAAAACAAAACCACAATGACTAACGGAAGAATATGCATTAATATATTTTAAGTCTTTTTGCATCATCGTGGCGAATGCACCATATAAAATAGCAATACTGGAAAGTACAATAATAATATTAGCATATTCCTTTGCGCCATCCGGCATAATATAAGTTGCTACCCGCAAACAACCATAACCACCTAGTTTCATGGAGATACCTGCCAGGAACATCGATCCTGCTGTTGGTGCAGATGAGTGTCCGTCGGGCACCCAGGTATGAAACGGAAACAAGGCCCCGAATATTCCAAATCCAACAAATAATAACGGAAAACATATTTGTTGTATTTGTATTGGAATATTCATTTGAGATAATCTCAAGAGATCAAAAGTTTTTTCAGGATTAGAAAAATATAATCCGAGTAAACCAACTAACACCAAAGCAGAGCCGCCCATTAACATCAGGGCAAGTTTATTAGCTGCATATTCCTTTTTACCACTTCCCCAGATACCGATCAATAAATATTTCGGGATTACGGCAATTTCCAGGAAGAAGAAAAGAATGAAGAGATCAAGTGAAATAAAAAATCCATAAGCACCCATACTAAGCAGGATAAGTAAGAAATAAAATTCTTTGGTCATCTTGGTTACGTTCCAGGATACCAGCACCCCGGCAACAACTACAAAAGCTGTCAACAAGATCATTGCTACTGAAATTCCATCTACACCCAGGTGAAAAGAAATATGCCACGCAGGAAACCAGTTATATTGTAATTCAAATAACATTTGTGCAACGTTACCGGCAGCTCTTTCCTGATTAAAAGCAAAAAGTAATATAAATGCCATAACAAACTGAAGTATGGAGCCTGCCAATGCAACTATTTTTACCTGTTGTGCATTACGCATCAACAGTACGGCTACTGCAGTTAACAATGGTAATAATATGAGTAATATAAGATTCATTTTATTTTGAATGTTGAATTTTAAATTTTGAATTCCATCTACTTTTATCCTTCATTTAAAATTCAACATTTAGAATTTAAAATTTTTACGCTTTCCATACATATATAAATAACACAGCCAAACCGATCACTCCTGCTAAAAAGTAAATGGCATATTGTTGTACTTTTCCTGATTGAAATCCTTTTATTTTTTCAGAAATAAAAAGCGTTGTATTTCCGGTTGCATTTATCATTCCATCCACAATATTTTTATCTATCCATGCTGCAGGCTTACCAACCAGGTTGAATAATATTTTTTTTGTGAAGAACACATACAATTCATCAATATAGAATTTATGATACGCTGCTTTATACAATCCATTGAATGAAGCTGCCAATTTATCAGACCGGTCGTTTTGTTTCTTATACAACCACATGGCTGTGAAAATACCTGCTAACCCAAGTACAACCGGGGCTATAGAAAATTGCAGGTGAAATTTTGTTTCCAATAAAGTTCCGTTAGAACTTACAAAATGGCCAAATGGAATAAACCCTGCAACAGCAGCTCCCGCAGCCAATAACATTAACGGCAGCATCATGGCAACACCGCCTTCGCCGTGATTTACTCCATGCTGGTGATGTTCTTTATTCCAGAAAATACTAAAATATAAACGGAACATATAAAATGCAGTAAGGCCCGATGTTATCAACGCAATCCAGTAAATTGCTTTATTGTGTTCATATGCTGCCAATAAAATTTCTTCTTTGCTGAAAAATCCGGCAAAGGGTGGTACACCAGCAATAGCCAGACAGGCGATTAAAAAAGTAATATGCGTTATTGGTAAGAATTTTCTTAATCCGCCCATATCTTTCATTTCATTGCTGTGAATAAAATGTATCACTGCCCCGGCACCCAGAAATAACAATGCCTTGAATATAGCATGTGTGAATAAATGAAACATGGAAGCCGTAAATCCAAGCCCCTCTTCTCCCCCATATTTAGAAACACCCAAAGCAAACATCATAAAGCCGATCTGCGACATGGTTGAATAGGCCAGCACTCTTTTTATATCTGTTTGTGTACAAGCAATAATTGCAGCAAACAAAGCAGATATAATACCCACATAAGAAACAACTTCCAAAGCCGGAGGCGACATACTAAAAACAGGAAATAATCTTGCCACTAAAAAAACACCTGCCACTACCATTGTTGCAGCGTGAATTAATGCAGAAACAGGAGTCGGGCCTTCCATTGCATCAGGTAACCAAATATGCAAAGGAAACATAGCACTCTTTCCGGCACCACCTATAAAAATTAAAACCAACCCCCATGTCAAAGCTGATACACCCATAAATGATGAAGCTATCGCTGTTTGAAATTCAGGAGTAGAAGTAGTTGTTAGCTTTTGTATCAAAACAGTGAAATCAAGCGTGCCCGAATAAAATGACAATATTAAGATACCGATCAAAAATCCAAGATCTGCAAAGCGGGTAACGATAAACGCTTTTTTACAAGCGGCAACAGCACTCGGGCGATCATAATAATATCCGATCAGTAAGAAAGATGAAACGCCTACCAGTTCCCAGAAAATATACATCTGAAAAATATTGGAAGATATCACCAACCCCAACATTGAAAAAGTAAACAGGCCTAGAAATGCGTAATAGGTTGGGAACCTTTCCTCACCCTTCATGTAAGCAAGGCTGTAAATATGTACCATCAGAGAAACAAATGTTACCACCACAAGCATCATTACAGATATTGGATCGAGGATGATTCCCATGTCAATGGATAAAGGCCCTTCCCCAAACCTCCCCAACAGAGAGGGAGAAAAACTTAACCATTCGTATTTAAAAACGATCAATTTCTGATATACACCGTTCAGTTTTCCAAATTCAAAGAAATAACCATAAGCTGTATAAAATGATAACAGTGTTGATACCAATAATAATGTTGTGCCGATGATACCGGAAATGTTCTTAAGATATTTTCTGCCGAATAACCCCAATACAACGAAACCAGCCAGTGGGAGTAAAGGGATGAGTGCTATGTATATTGCGTTTGGCATTAGTTCGGTTTAGAGTTTAGGGTTTAGAGTTTAGGGCTACTTCTCAACCCTAAACTCTAAATTCTAAACTAATATTTCATCTCTTCCGTATTCTCCACATCTATTGATTTATGGCTTCTGTATAAATTAATGATTATAGCTATGGCAACGGCTGCTTCTGCTGCAGCAATGGCAATGATAAAAATTGAAAAGAATAATCCATCCAGCCTGTTAGTCCACAGATACTTATTGAATGCAATAAAATTCAGGTTCACACTATTCAATATCAGTTCAATACTCATAAGCATAGTGATGAGATTTCTCCGTGTGAAAAAACCAAATACTCCAATGAAGAACAGTGCTGCACTGATAAATAATAAGTGATATAAACCCGGTTCAGTCATAATGTAAAATGTAAATCAAGAAATATTAAATATAAAAGAAAGCCAGTTCATTATATCTTTTAAGTTTCATTGTTTATTACTTTATTTGAATTACTACGCATTGCAATCACTATGCAACCGATCAAAGCAGCCAGTAACAAAATACTTACCACTTCAAAAGGCAAGGCATATCCGCCATCATCTACTCCAAGCATTTGATTGCCGATATTAACCACAGTAGGTTCTATTGACTGAGATGCATTTCCTTTAAATGAATATTTATACACCTGCAACATTGTCAATGCAAAACCAGCAAACGCAGCAAGGGCTGAAAATAATTGCCGGCTGAAAATCTGTTTTGGTAAAAGTTCGCCTGCCTGTTGTGTTAAGAAGATCGAAAAGATGATCAATACAGTTATTCCACCAACATATACCACGATCTGCACTGCTGCAATGAATTCATACTGCATCCAAAAATATAATCCTGCCACACCAATCAAAGTAAACAATAAAAAAATGGCCGCACGAAAAATCTGCCTGGTACTCACAGCAAGCACCGCACTTAATAAAGTAAATGCTGCCAGTAAATAAAATATGATCGTTGATCCACTCATTTATAATTCATCATTTAAAATTCATAATTTTCTATTCCACTCCATCCATAATTTTTGAATCCGGGTTATTCAATATTTTAGTTAACTCTGCCCGGTTAAATACGCTGTGCTCAAAAGTTTGTGCCATTACTATAGCATCTGATGGACAGGCTATGATACATAAATTACACATGGTACATAGTTCCAGATGATATACCAGTTTATCGATCGCCTTTTTCTTTTTCCCTTCAGGTGTAATGTCAAATTTAGTAACTACTTTGATTGTTCCGTTCGGGCAAGCCAATTCACAGGCAGTACAACCGGTGCAGCGATGCTCATTTTTTTCATCATGAGGCATTACAACTTCTCCTTTGAAACGTTCCGGAAATTTCAATGTAGCCCTGTTATCCGGATATTGTTGTGTAATGATCTCTTTGTGATGCGTAAAATAATATCCTGTCCGTCTCATACCAACGAGCAAGGATCTTATTGCGCTGAAAACTTCTTTTATGTATTTAAGTATAAACATGTTTACCTCACCCCCACCCTCTCCAAAGGAGAGGGAGTTTGATTTCGATCGTTAAAAAATAATAATATAATTCATAAATAAAACTCTCAAAACCCAATCCTTATAATTGTATTCTTTATACTCATTTTCAAACCGTCATTTCCAGTTCCCTCTCCTTTGGAGAGGGGTTGGGGTGAGGTCCTAAAAATGCCAACCCAATATAGCCATGGCCGTCACCAATAATATATTAAACATACTGATTGGCAATAAATATTTCCATTCCAGGTTTAATAACTGATCAATACGCAACCTTGGAAACGTCCACCTGAACCACATGATTACAAATATTAAAAAAAATGTTTTACCAAAGAACCAGATAACGGATGGGATATAATCCATCACATGATTAAATGCTTCCCAGTTGCCAATATGAAAAGGCATCCAACCACCTAAAAATAAAGTGGCACCAATTGCACACACAATAAATACATTGATATATTCAGCTAAAAAAAACAAAGCGAATTTCATTCCAGAGTATTCTGTGTGAAAACCTGCTGTTAATTCAGACTCTGCTTCGGCCAGATCAAATGGTGCTCTGTTTGTTTCGGCTGTTACTGCAATAATAAATATCACAAAAGATATCAATACAGGAATGTGTCCTTTGAAAATCCACCAACCATCTGCCTGTGAATAAATAATATCAGAAATATTAAGACTGCCTGTCAAAACAACAATGGAAAGAATTGATAAACCGGCAGATAATTCATAACTCACGATCTGTGCACCACTTCGCATGGCTCCCATCAGTGAATATTTATTATTACTTGCCCACCCGGCCATTAAAATACTAATGACCATGATGGAAGAAATTGCTGTTACATATAAAACTCCAATATTCAGATCCCACAATTGAAAATCTTTTGCAAATGCAATCGGTGCCATTAACAACATAGCAACGATCATTGCTATCAATGGGGCCATGTTGAATAAAAATTTATCAGATCCCCCGGGTGTTAATCCTTCTTTAACCAATAATTTTAATGTGTCTGCCAGTGATTGTAAAAGTCCAAAAGGGCCTACACGATTAGGTCCCAAACGAATCTGCATCCATGCAGCAACTCTTCTTTCCATCAGTACCAATACGAGTCCAAGTATAGCAAATAAAGTAATGACACAAATACCTGCAATGGCCATTTCAATGATAATTGCCCAGGTTGGATTGAATGTTGCGTTCAACCATGAATCAATTGTGTTTGTTATACCTGATAAACTAAACATGAATACAATAAATATTTTTATTCAAAACAACTTCAAACCATTTTTCAGCATCGTTGTGTCACTCACTTGTACGGAATACCTTTACTCAACTTCCTTATTTTATGTTTCTTCTTTCTTATTTAAAACTCCTTAATAAGAAAGAAGAAAGTTTTACCAGAATTATCTATCAATATCCGGTATCACCAAATCCAGCGTTCCCATCATTGCAACCAGATCACCTAACTTACTTCCTCTTGCCATATGATCCAATGCAGAGAGATTTGAAAATCCAGGCGAACGGAATTTTATTCTGTACGGTGTTGTTCCTCCTTCACTCACTATGTAAATACCAAACTCACCTCTTGCCGTTTCAACTCTTGAATAAAATTCTCCTTTCGGTAATTTTAAAACTGCTTTTGTTTTTGCCTGGAAATCGCCATCCGGAATATTATCGATCAGTTGTTCAATAATGCTGATTGATTGCCTGATCTCCCTCAACCGCACCAGGTACCTTGCAAGAGAATCACCGGATGTTTCTAAAACCTCTTCAAACTGCACCCTGTCATATACATCATAAGGAAATAATTTTCTGATATCACAGGCAACTCCGCTTCCTCTTGCCACCGGACCTGTACAACCAAATGAAATGGCATCTTTAGCAGATAAAACACCCACGTTTTTCATCCTGTTTTGAAAAATAATATTACCTGTTAGTAATTCATCGGCCTCATTCATTTTAGATCTGTAAAATATAATAAACTCCTTAACCTTTCTTTGAAAATTTGAATGTATATCTGCCATTACACCTCCAGGCACCATATAATTCATTGTTAATCTTGCACCACAAGTTTCCTCCATAATATCGTTGATAGATTCTCTCTCACGAAATGCATGAAAAAAAGGAGTGAATGCACCGATATCCATACCCATGGCTCCCCACCACAATTCATGTGATGCAATTCTTGTCAGTTCAGCCATGATCACACGGATCACTTTTGCCCTTTCAGGAACTTCTATCTGCATTCCTTTTTCTACACACAATGCACAACCCTGGTTATTGATGTGAGAAGAAAGATAATCCATCCGGCTGGTTACGTATATGAATTGCCGGTAGGTTAAGCTTTCACACATTTTTTCAATAGATCGGTGAATATATCCCAGGTGTGGTTCAACTTTTTTGATCGTCTCGCCATTCAATGTGATCACCAGATGCAATACACCATGTGTTGCAGGATGTTGAGGTCCTACATTGATGATCAGATCACCTTCCGTTGTTGTGCCTATTTCCTCTACCATAGTTAATAAGGAATAAGAAATGTTGAATAAGAAATAAGAAAGTTGAATGGCATTTCATTTCTTATTTTATGTTTCTTCGTTCTACTATTTTATTTACAATTTTATCATATTAATCGCATCTTCAAAATCCTTTCTCATCGGATTTCTACCTTCCCATCCGTCTGGCAGTATCAATAACCGCTGGTCGGGGTGATTTAAAAAATTGACTCCAAACATTTCATATACTTCCCGCTCATGAAATTCAGCCGTTTTCCAGATATGGCTTACCGTTTCAATTTCAGGTTTATTTCTATCCAGTTTACATTTAACAACAATGCTGATGCGATGAAGGGTAGAACTAAGGTGATATACCATTGTCAGGTGTGTCTTCCAGTCAATACAAGTGACACAGAAAAGATAATCAAAAAACAAAACGTCGTCACGCCGAAGCTTACCAGCAAACGGTAACCAATCTGCTGGTTCAATATTCATATTGATCCATTCGCCTCCTTCTTCAAAAGTAGCAGCAGGAAGGAGTTCAGTAATTTTGGCTTTTAATTCTTCGTTTCCCATAATTTATCTTTATTGGTCTGGTCGCTGATACTTTATGCTACTATATATTTTAGATATAGCGGCCTGACCATTCAAACTTCTTTCATCTGCTCCCTCGTCATCCCCGCCTGTATTTTTTCCTGCAGGCTGATCAATGCATGCAGCAAAGCCTCCGGCCTTGGCGGACAACCGGCAACGTAGACATCAACCGGTATAATGTGATCAGCTCCTTTTACTACTGAATAAGTATTATAAAAGAATGGCCCTCCACTGATGGCACATGCTCCCATAGCAATCACATATTTAGGATCAGCCATCTGGTCATATAATCTTTTTAATACGGGTGCCATTTTATTTACAATGGTTCCGGCAATAATGATCACATCGGCCTGCCTGGGTGAAGCTCTTGCTACTTCAAAACCAAAACGGGAGAAATCATATTTTGCAGATGCCACCGACATCATTTCTATACCACAACAACTGGTTGCAAAAGTGAGGGGCCATAAAGAATTAGAACGTGCCCAGTTGATCACTTCGTCGAGTTTACTTAATACAATACCACCACCGGGTGTTTCATGAATATGCCCGGGGAAATCTTTTGTTATTTTTTGTTGTTTTGTCAAGTGATCATTAATTTTTAGAAAAGTAAAAAAGGAAACAGTAAGCTGTATTACTTCCACTTCAATGCACCTTTCTTATGCGCATATAAAAATCCCATAAATAAAATAAAAAAGAAAATTACTACTTCTATAAATGCAATCCATCCCACTGTTTTAGCTACTACGGCCCATGGAAAGAGAAAAATCAGTTCTACATCAAAAATCAAAAATATTAAAGCAAATAAATAATACCCAACATTAAGTTGTACCCAGGTTTTACCTGTAGTTGGAATGCCGCATTCATAAGGTTCGGCCTTTTGTGAATTGGTAGTGGCTTTTGTAACCAGTTTTGAGATCAGAATTGCAATCAATGAAAATGCCAATGCGGCAATTATTAAAACGATCATGGAAGAAGCACCCATATATGTTTATTTATTTAATGAAGGAGTTTAGAGGCTACAAGTTAATAAAAAAATAGCTACAACAAACTTGTCTACAGGTATTGTATACTTCATTTTCTGAAATGATTTAAATCAGGCTTTTTATTCGTTCAATTAATGACCCCACGGCAAGCTTCTAGGTATCTAAAAACAAAAAACAGATTGCCACAGATTTAATACAATCAAAAAAATCTAATCCGTGAATCTGTGGCAATATATATTTCATTCTCCCCGCAGCAAAGCTGCGAGGGATTCTTTTGATTAAAAAGTTAACCATAAATCTCTGCGTGAATCGATTTTTTTTCATACCCCATTTCCAATATTCTTTTCCTTGCTTCATCTATCATTCCTTTCCATCCGCATAAATAAAAGTTGGCTGGTTTCCTGTCTTCGGAAAGTGACTCATATAATGGATGAACATACCCCGATTTTCCTTCCCATAATTCTCTTGACAGTGTTGGGATATAATGAAATCCGGGAAAATTTTCCTTTAGTTTGGTAAGTTCATCATAATAAAGCAATGTACTTTTTGTACGACAACCAAAAACAAGATAAATATTCTGGTGAGGGATCTCTTGATTTTTAATTTGATGTACCATACTTCTGAATGGAGCGATTCCTGTTCCGGTGCAGATCATGAAAATATCTTTATCCAATGGTTCTTTTAAGATAAAAACACCTTGTGGCCCGCGAAGGGTTAATAAAGACCCTACTACTACTTGATTGAAAAGATAGTTTGTACCTGCACCATGTTTATCCAATACAATAATCAGTTCAAACACATTGGAATCATCGGGCCATGATGCAATAGAATAACTCCGCCATCTTTTATTTACTTTTTCATGAATGGGCAGGTCTAGTGTTACAAATTGTCCCGGTATAAAATTAAACCGATCAAGCTCAGGCACTTCAATCCAGAATCGTCTGGTATCGATTGTTTCATCTTTTATTCTAATAACTTTTCCGGTTTGCCATGGAAGTAATGCCATATGTAATCTTTGAAGTAAGATACAAAGAAATAGAAAACTGCAGGAAAGATTTTAATAAAATAACTGTCATGCTGAGGGTACGAAGCATCTAATGATAGAACCTTCCGTAGCCTGTACTGAGGAACGAAGTATCGAGATGACAAGCAGCATTTTGGTTAACCTAATTTCCTTTGATGTCAAGGCTGTTGGATGCTTTGATCAAAACAGGAACACCTGGAAAAACCCTTACACTTCTTACTGCAGCATTTGCATTTAAAACAGGATTGTTGATTAACCCCCCTGGTATGATCACATCTGTATACTGATCGGGTAGAATATTGCAATTCCAGTTTGAAGCCGTTAACCAATCTGTATTGGTATTCCCGTTCCAAATTGTGGTAAACCTTAATGTTATTGAATTACCATTTAAAGCATTTACCACACAACGGTACTTATAGCCGCTATAAGATGTTGGAATACTGATCATCTGCAAAGTAGCCGTTGTGGCGCCTGTATAATTTGGTCCATTAATAATATCAGTAAATCCTGATCCATTATCTTCCTGCCATTGGTAAGTGGTTCCTGTTGTTGCAGCAGTAAAAAAGATATTTGAACCCGGGCAAATGTTACTGGCCTGAAGTTTGATATCTCCTTTGCTCAACCAGCATTCACTAAAACTAATGACATTAAATTCTGCGTAATAACCATTATCATATGGTATGATCTCAGTATTTTCAGGAAGGATAAATTGAAACAAACCTGTAAGGTCATCATCCAAGTTTCCATTTTCATCATCAGTGCTTCCGCTGTATTTCGTAACCCCGAGTTCATAAGGGTCAAACGGCTTTACACATGCAGCACAACCCGTAGCATTTATCAAAGCATTTGCTTCAACTTCTGTAAAATAAAAACGTACTGTAACATTTGATGTTGGGGGATTTGCGGGTTCGATCACAATATTCCTGTCAAGGTAATATTGGCCGTTACTGTTACGAATGGTACCACTAAATGGATAAACAGCTACGGAGGTTGTTCCGAGATTTTGGCCATTTGGATTTATAGAAACAATTCTTTTTCCACCCGAAGAAAAATGAGTCCAACCGCTGCCGGTCAAATTCTGTGTTATGCCCGTGATCGATGTCCCTGTAAAAACAGAAGCTTTATCAAATACATGAATATCATCGATACCAATTCCTTCATAATTTACACCACCGTCGCTATTCATTACGATTCTGAAACGCATATTGCCGGAAACTACCGGAATATCAATACTGGCTACATGCCATTTTATTTTTGAGATACTCCAGTTATTCAGCCCGGCATTATCATACCAATTTGTTCCGCTTCCTGATGTTCCAAGCTTTTGCCAAACTTTTCCATCTGTTGAATATTCTACCCAGGTATAATCATAATCCTTTTCTATATCATAAAGATGACTGAAAGATAAAACAGGTTGTATCAAAGTACTCAGATCAAAACATGGAGAATATAAATAAGATAATTCATTGTCGTTATGATTTCCAGAGAGGTTGGTTGTCCAGACTTTATTTCCATTTGCAGCTTTGCTGATATTTGATTTTGCAGGTTCACCCCAGGCCCAACTGGTATTGGAGCCTTTTGCAAACCAGTTTCCATTACCAGATTCAAAACCTTCCAGGTAGGGATAACTGCTGATAACAGGGCTGTTGTGAAACGAATAATTTAAAACACTATCATTACTTTGATAATTATCACCGGTTGCTGTTATCCAAAAGTCAAAATTATAATCAATAAAAGCAGAGAGGTTAGCCAATACTGAAAATGTATGCGATAGTAATTGATTGGGGTTGATCAAAGGTATATTTTCCGAAACAACTGCACCTCCATTAAAACGATAATTGACCTGTATGTTATTGATAGTTGTATTAGTATAATTTTTTATTCTAATGGTCACAGGGTTATTATTTGTTAATCCGCAACCATCTTTTAAAGGAGAAACAATCTGAGCTATTGCAATATCGCCGATCGCTTCTGCAACCGAAACGTCATCGATCGTGTAGCCGTCATCCTGGTCAAGTATTGGATTTGGAACATTTGCAGACGTATTTCCCTGTTGTGCAATTTTAATCTGGAAAGCTGTACCGATCGGTTGTACAGGTAATACAGTATCAAGCACTTCGTTAACGTTGATCAATCCGAGTTTCCATTTACCCAGGTCATTTTGATTTTCTATCAGGTCGTAAGCAAATATCCAGGGAGCGTTTTCATTTCCGCGTATCCACACTTTATTATTTGGGTTTGCTGCCTGCCCATGGTTCTTATAATTAAAATCTAATCGCAACTGATTTCCGGTGTTATAATTATTTAAGTTCCATGTCATTAATAAACTATCTGTAACCAATGATCCATAAGGAGACTGGTCTAGAGTAATGGCTCTGTTACCGTTCAATGCAAAACCCGTGTTGACGAATGTTCTGGCCCTGCCACGTGTTGTAGTAGTCTTAAAATCAACGCGGTCATCTCCATCCAGGCCAATGGTATTTGACGTGTATTCTTTAATTGTCGTAGACTCAAATCCATCAGTAACAGGAAGGAGCAGCAATGGATTGGCGAGTTGTTTTACGATCGTTGAAACGGTATCATCTTGTGGTAAACCATCGCTTGCTTTCGTCACCCATGCTTTAATGTTATAAACACCCGGGGATGAGAATGCAGCAGTTGCAGCAAATGCATGTGTGTATGAACCCAATGCTGCAATACTAACATTATCATTTTCGGTAAATACTACTCCGCCGTTTATTTGATATGACAGATCGTAATTGCCGGATGAAGTAATATTATCCAGATTTTTTATCGTGAGTTTTATTTGTTCAGAAGCAGATAGAGCAGAGGAAGTAAATTGACGCCCTGTTACCGGTGCATCTATGGAAACTGCTTTAAAGTTTCCATCAAACGCAGCCAGGCTACAGGTTCCGGTGGTTGGGGTAACTTTTAATGCAAGGCTTCTTCTTCCACGAACAGAGCCATTTTTTGCGGCAACTGCAAACCAGTTTGCAGCAGTACTGCTTAATCCATTTACTAAAAAACTATTACTTACGGTATTAGCGATCACATCCATACTGTCTCCTTTCAACTGAAGAACATCATAAGATGTAGCAGGCGTTAATACAGGCCAGTCAAGCTGAACAAATCCTTCACAAGGAACAGTTGCAGTAATAACCGGTTGTCCCAAAACTGTAAATGTAAAATCACTTTGATCAGTATGCCCGGTGCTGTTCCTGCTAACCTTCACCAGGTAATTATTAGTACCAGTTGCTGGTACAACCCAGCTGATAGAACGTGCAGTAGCTGAAACAATATTGTCAATAAGGTTCCAACTGGTTCCATTATTATCTGAATATTCAACTGTAAAAGTATTTGCTTCATTGCCATAAGCAGTCCAGCGTATTTTTTCTGTTTGTCCGGGTACAAGCGTTTCACCGCCGAATGGATATTCAAGAGTAATTCCATTCATATCCATCTGGTATGTAAGAAAATAAGTTTGCGGACCTTGTGGTATAGTAAAACCATTTACATTAATATTATAAGTACCCGCAGCCGGATTTTCAATCACAACCTGTTCCATATTATTAAGATGATCGGGAACTTCGGTAGCAATACCTGTTACATTCAGCGGATTTAATACCAGCGGAAAATGCACCAGTGTTGATGGCTCTGTAACGGTTAGGTCTAAGTCATTTACTAATGTAACAGCAGCATTAGCCGCCGCCGGGTGATCGGCCCACGCAAGCATTATTTTTAGTCTTCTAACACCTGCCGGAACAACAATGTTATAAGGATCATTTTGAGATGTTACCATATTGTTTGAAAAATATTGTGTGGCTTCCATGGCTTCCACAGCTTTTCTGGCATTTAGCATACCGAAACCAAAAGTATAATCAGGGCCTGCAGTACCAAGATCTTCCGCTGTATTACAGATCAATGCTTTTATCAATGCAGCTTTTGCATTAGTGCCACTATTCAACTGCCGGTAACGCTCTTGTATCAACGCAGTTACTCCGGTTATTACCGGAGCTGCCATACTGGTTCCAAAATTCGTGGCGTATGTATTATTTGGATACGTTGAAATGGTTGCATACCCATTGGTAACGATCTCGGGTTTAATTCTACCATCTTGCGCAGGGCCGCGACTGCTGAAATTCGCAATATTATAATTTGCCTGGTCCATAGCCCCAACCGTTATCACATTTTTGGCGCATTGCCATCCCGATTTAACTGTTCCATATGAAGTTATATAACCGGGGCAGGTAGTTGTTCCATCATTGCCCGCAGCAATTACATGTAATACTTCATCATAATTTTTCATTTGTGCATCCACATAATTACTGGTAACATCATATATCCTGTTGCCGGTGCATCCCATGGCGGACGAATAATATGAATTATTCGTAGCTACTAAATTATAATCGGTAATATAAGTAGGCGTAAATAGGATCACGTCGCTAAACCATTGATTAACAATTTTTGCTTTTGGTGCCATGCCCTTATTTTTCGGATTTATAAACCCTCCTCCCGCTGTTGTACCTGACGTATGTGTGCCATGATTATCCGGTGGATAAGGATGGCGGCTGATCAATTTACCATTGAAATCTATATGTGTGGAAATATCCGAATTATCACCAACTCCAACCACAACACCCTTCCCGGCAAGGTTTCTGCCGGATATCGATTGTAAACTACTGATACCATGTGTAGCAATATCATTGTAATTGATGACCTTGTCTTTTAGTGTTTGTTGCCTGATAAAACTTATAAAAGGTAAAGCAGCAACCGCATTTAGTTTACTTACATCCGGTTGTACCAAAATGGTATTATCGAAATTGAATTTTGATGGCACAATTACCAGACCCATTTGTTGTAAAATATTTTCAACGTCCACTTTTTTCACAGAAGTATAAAAGCTGATCGCAAATGTTATGGCATCCTGCTTGTCATTTGTATTTTGATAAGAAAATAATGAAGGATCAATTTTATAAAATGTCGGTATGCTGTTTATTGATACAATGTTGAAATTTTTTGAAAAAGTAAAATCAAAATTATCTTTAATTGTGGCCAGAAATGTGTTTCCCGGAATATACTCATGAAGTTCTATACCTGCATTCTTCAATACTACTTTTACATTTTCCGCAGGTAATACTGAAAACTGAACCGCAACAAAATAATTGTTGCCATACAAAACAGACTGAAACTCTACTTTATTAAAAGTTTGTTTGCTGATATTATTTCCGGTTACAAATTTGCCGTTGGCAAAATTTACGGGAACCTCTTTATCCTGTGCTGTTAAGGTTAAACTATTACTTAACAGGGCAAGGATCAAAATGAGTGAACAGTTTTTGATCATATAATATTAAGATTATGTTGGATTTAGTCTTTTAAAGGATACTCAAAAATATAAACAAAAAATCTGTATACGAAGTTTTGTCGAGGATTTTGTTGCAATCTGTTAAATGATTATTCCCGTTAACTGTATATTTGCAGCCGGATGAATCTGGAGTTGTTGTTGAATTTATATAAGAATGACCCCCGCTGTTTTAAAATAGTGGAGAAAATCGTTTTGTCCCAGCCACAACATTTGCATGTAAAAGGCTTACATGGAAGCGCCTCCCAGTTCATCATTGCAGCGGTTCATAGTCATCATTTATTAGCACATTTCAACCACCTCGTTGTATTAAGGGATGCAGAAGAAGCAGCCTATTTTCAAAATACATTAGAAAATATTACCAATGCTTTGGATATTTTTTATTTTCCTTCTTCATTTAAAAATAAAAAAAATTACCAGTTGCTCAACAGCAGCCATGTGATGCTTAGAACTGAGGCTCTCACAAGGATTGCCTCCTCACCTACCGGGGAGGGACGGGAGGTAGCCAAAAAGATCATCATAACCTATCCGGAAGCTTTGTTCGAAAAAGTTGTTCTTTCAAAAACGCTTTCTGAAAATATCATCCGCATCAAACAGGCAGACGTGCTGGATGTAAATGCCATGCTGGAAAGATTTGTACAGCATGGATTTGTAAGAACAGATTTTGTGTATGAACCCGGGCAGTTCGCAATCCGTGGCGGCATCCTCGATATTTATTCTTTCGGAAATGAAAAACCTTACCGGATTGAATTATTTGGAAATGAAGTTGATAGTATCCGGATTTTTGATCCGGAAAATCAATTGAGCGAAAGAAAATTATTGCAGGTAAATATCATTCCAAATGTAGAAACCCAATTTGAATCCGGAGAAAAAGTCTCCTTATTAGAATTTTTACCGGAAAATACTGTTGTGTGGATGCAGGACTGGAGTTTTATCAAAGAAAAAATTGAACAGCAGGAAGAAGATCTGGAAATATTTTTAGAAGTAATAAAAACGACAACAGGCAACCGGTCACAAGCATCTGATGATGATAATGATATAAACAAAAAGGCTGAAGTAGGTTTGAACGATTTTGTAAAAGCTGCTGAAATAGAAAAAGAAATTTCATTAAGGCATATTATAGAAATGGGCAACAAAACTCATTTCCCAAATATTCAATATTCAATATTCAATATTCAATTCTCAACAAAGGAGCAGCCAGCTTTTAACAGGCAATTTGATCTGTTAATAAAAGACCTGAGGCAACACGAAAATCAACAATACAGTATTTTCATTTTTGCAGAAAACCCCAAACAACTTGAAAGGCTTCACATCATTTTCACCGACCTGAAAGCTGAGATACAGGTAACACCTATACCGGTTTCCATTCATGAAGGATTTATTGACGATGACCTGAAAGTAGTTTGCTATACAGATCACCAGGTCTTTCAGCGGTATCACAAATACAAAGTAAAACAGGCGTTCAATAAAAATAAAGCGCTTACCCTTAAAATGCTCAGAGATCTGCAGCCCGGAGATTACATTTCACATATCGATCATGGCGTAGGTGTTTATAGTGGACTGCAAAAAATTGAAGCCAACGGACGCATGCAGGAAGCGGTTCGTATTCAGTATAAAGATGGCGACTTGTTGTATGTGAACATTTCTTCGCTGCATAAGATCAGTAAGTACAGTGGTAAAGAAGGTACCGTTCCAAAAATGAATAAACTGGGTAGCGATGTATGGAACAAGCTGAAAGAAAAAACAAAGAAACAGGTAAAGGATATTGCTACTGACCTGATAAAATTATATGCCCAGCGAAAAAGTTTACAAGGCTTTACACATAGCCCCGACAACTACATGCAAACAGAACTGGAAGCGAGTTTTATTTATGAAGACACACCCGACCAGGCAAAAGCAAGTGAAGATGTAAAACGGGATATGGAAAAACCTGCGCCGATGGACAGGCTGGTTTGCGGTGATGTAGGTTTCGGTAAAACAGAAATTGCCATCAGGGCAGCATTTAAATCCTGTTGTGATGGAAAGCAGGCTGCCATTCTTGTTCCCACTACCATTCTGGCATACCAGCATTATAAGACCTTTGGCGACCGGCTGAAAGATTTTCCGGTAACAGTGGATTTTATCAACCGTTTCAAATCATCCAAAGAAAAAAAGGAAACTCTTAAAAAATTAGAGGAAGGAAAGATCGATATCATCATAGGAACTCATGCACTACTCAGTAAAGATGTTAAGTTTAAGAATCTCGGTGTGATGATTATTGATGAAGAACAGAAGTTTGGCGTTTCGGCTAAAGAAAAATTAAAACAACTCCGTACCACGGTTGATTCCCTTACACTAACGGCTACACCTATTCCAAGAACCCTTCAGTTTAGCCTGATGGGTGCAAGAGATCTCAGCATCATCAATACGCCGCCACCTAACAGGCAACCGATACAAACTGAAGTAACTGTGTTTAATGAAGATGCCATCCGGGATATTATCTATTATGAAACAGAACGGGGCGGACAGGTCTTCTTCATCCACAACAGGGTAAAG
Organism: Ferruginibacter sp.; assembly: GCA_031422055.1. Lineage (GTDB taxonomy): Bacteria > Bacteroidota > Bacteroidia > Chitinophagales > Chitinophagaceae > Ferruginibacter. The sequence continues at coordinate 13,654 of JANOPU010000140.1, read as the reverse complement.
GGACTTGCAGAAATGAAATCATTCATCCAGGGGTTATGTCCGGATATCAGTATCGCATATGCGCATGGTCAAATGGAAGGGGATGAACTGGAAGATACCATCCTCGATTTTATGGACAAAAAATATGACGTGCTGGTTTGCACCAATATTGTAGAAAGCGGCGTTGATATTCCGAATGTAAATACGATCATCGTAAATAATGCACATCAGTTTGGATTAAGTGACCTTCACCAGTTGAGGGGCCGTGTGGGTAGAAGTAATAAAAAAGCATTTTGTTATTTGCTGGCTCCGCCTATGAGTACATTACCTGTTGACAGCCGGAAAAGATTAAGTACCCTGGAACAATACAGTGACCTGGGCAGCGGATTTCAGATCGCCATGCGAGACCTTGATATTCGTGGTGCGGGCAATATGCTGGGAGGAGAACAAAGTGGTTTCATTGCGGAGATCGGTTTTGAAATGTACCAGAAGATCCTTGACGAAGCGATCAGGGAACTTAAACGAAATGAATTCAGGGAATTATACAAAGAAGAGATACAGCAGCAGGATGATTTTGTAAGTGACTGCACGATTGATACCGATCTGGAAATTCTGATACCGGATGTTTATGTCGAAAGCATTACAGAAAGGCTTAGCCTTTATTCGAGGTTGGATAATTGTTCAACTGAAAAAGACCTGCAGGATTTTCATGCTGAAATGACCGACCGGTTTGGGCCGATACCTGCAACTGTTGAAGATCTGTTTACAACAGTCCGTTGCAGAAAAATTGCCGTGGAACTCGGTTTCGAAAAATTATTTGTGAAAAATAATATCCTCAAATGCTTTTTTGTTAGCAATCCCGATTCGCCTTATTTTCAAAGTGAAACTTTTAACGGTATCCTTACATTTTTACAAACCGGTACCAATAAAGGAAAACTGAAACAGGTTGGTAAGAACGGGATTTTGATCGTGGAAGATGTGAAAACGATGAATGCACTGTATGCTTTCTTATTGAAAATGCACAAGAGTATAACTAAATAGATCAATCTTTCTTCATCACAATTTTCTCATTTAAATCGGCCAGCACCTGATTTTTAAAATCAAGTAGTTTTTGATAGTCGGCAGCCTTTATTATTTGCTCTTTTATTTGTAGAAAAGCAACTGATTTAATTGACTGATTTGCAGCATCCCAAGAATAATCAGCAGTGTATTGTGCAAATGGCTGTATTATAATTTTACTTTTTGGTAAAAACTCCGGGGAATAACCTGGAGGAAATTTATAAATAGTTGTATCTGTGGTTTGAAAAGGACATGTAAAATAATAATCTCTTATTCTGTTTTCTGTTTCAGGAATTTCTTCCCTGAAAACAGGATGTAGTCGTGGTTCCAGAAAGTATTTATTGCCGGATTTAAAAGAATAGATCTTATCATATTCCATTTTAAACATGATAGAATAAGGATTCTCTGCTTTTCCTGATGTAATCATATGAATTCTATCCGCCTGCTTCCATCCAATATCATTGATTATATATTCCCTTTTTCCATCGTCTTTCATAAGATGAAAATCCATTAATAAATTATTTCTTGCCTCGCCTGTTGATGTATATGAAGTTGCAACTTTTGCACCGTACGCATCATCAACTTCAATATTGGTTAAAAACACTTCTGTATTTTTTAGATAACTGCTCTTTGGAGTATTAACCAATACGCCGCCGTTTTCAGTAACCATCATAGCTTTTCGGTTTTCTGTAAAAGGTCCAAGCTCAGCAAATGGTAAAGTATTACTGGTACATTCCAGCCATGTAGTATCTCCCATATCTGGAATACAAAGTATTACATGATTAAAATAATTAGCAGGAAAATCTTCCAAAACATTCCGCGGAGTCATCCCTCCTTGAATAATTACAACATTCGATTTTATTCCAACAGCATCTAATGCAGATTTCAAATAATTACTTAAAGCTTTACAATCGCCATACTTTTTTTCATCAACAAAACTTGCCGGAAAAGGTCTTAGTCCGCCTATGCCTAATTGTATGCTTACATAACGCATATTATTCTGCATATAATTATATAATATCCTTGCTTTTTGTTCAGCAGTAACGGCATCTTTTACCAATGTCTGATAAAATAGTTTTTTTTCGTTTGATAAACTACCCGTTTTTTTATAAAGATCATTTATCCATATACCAAAATTTTTCCAGCTTGTCATATCTCCATCGTAATCATCTAATTTAAATTTATTTGGGCCAAGAAAAATAGCTGGTTCAAATTCAAAAGCAGATCCACTGTGCGGCTCTGATTTTATTGCTACAAGACTTTTAACTTCCCAATGATATAGTTCTTTATTCGCATCATGAGCTAATACAGGTTTATTCGTTGTATTTACTAATTTATAACGTATTCCTAAATCAGCCGGCGTTTCTACATCAAAAACGGAATGTTGAACCGACATCCCGGTTGGTTGAATAATATACCCGGGTAAACTCAAAATACCGCTGTACTTTATAGTATAATTTATTTCAATTGTAAAAGGATATGTCGGTGCATTTACATTGAAATAGGTCAGTTTACCTTCTGGCACCAAACCATCGCCGTAATTCAAAGATGTCATCTCTTTTTTGGAATATGTGTTTTGCTTTACACCAAATGCATCGTATACTTTTATTTCGGCATCATCTAACACTCTGAACTTGGAAGAAAATTCATCAAAATTTAAAAAACGTTTTCCTTTTTCATTTAAGATTGTGTAAACAGTATGTTCTGTATACTTTGCTGTATTAATATCCTTTAATACAAATTTTATATACTGATCCCTGATTACAACATTGGCATTTTTTTTCAAAGAATCAGGTATTGCGCTTGCTGCGTAAATTCCTGTTTGTGCATTAATCTGCATGATTAATAACTGGAATATCAAAAAGAAAATACTTTTTTTCATTGGTAATATGTTATTTTTTTTTCAATACAATCCTTTCATCAAGTATATCATACATTTTTTTATAAAATTCTTTTAAATAAGGATAACTTTCTGCACTGTAACCAACGGCTTTAAAATCGAGTGTAAAACGAAAAGAAATAATATTATCATCTTTTTGAATTATTCTGGTCAATACTATGCTTGTATCAGGTAACATCATTTTTGTATTTTTTGGCAACTCACTGATATTAAAATTTTCTGCTAAAATATATGTGCCTGAAATATTATAGCTTCTGGGAAATATAAAATCTATATCCATAATACGATCTTCTTCTATAAAAGGATTTTTTTCCAGGCCTGAAAAAAGATTAATTGGCAAAAAGAAATACTCACCGCTTGAATGTAAATTACCGCTAAATGAAAGTTTTTGTTCGAATGGCAGTAATTCATCTGCTAAATTATTTACTTCCAAAGAATCTGCTGTTATCGAAATTCCATCATTGCTTTCAAACATTTGTCTGAGATTACCCCTTTTATAAGTGCTCATTCTTATATTCCTTGCATAATCTGTACAGCTAATGGTAGTATTTCCGGAAATTTTTCCATTTGCATCTACATCAGTGGAAAAATAAATATTATTTGAAAAAATATTTTGACTGTAAATATCAATCAATCCTCCTGAAGTTTTATCAACTAACAATGCCTTACAAAACAATACATCGTAAGGAACGAGATGAAAAGGGTTATACTTGTCAGCTGCATTCATAAAATATTCCCCATCGGCATCTTTAAAATAAGCCAACACACAATTAAACTGGTTCAGAAATGGGAAAAAAGTATTGATGGTTCCATTATCTTTTGTACTGACAAGCAATGGATCTGCAGGTATTCCAGCATCCCGTAATAAACGGATCAGGATAAAATTTATATCTGCGATATTACCGTTCTTTTTATCCCAGGCATCTTTAATACCATTATCTGAATATTTACTGTATTCATTGTTCCATTGCATATTGCTTTGAACATAATTATATACTACCCTTATTTTTTCCCTGTTTGATTTCGCATTAACGAGCTTTAAATCTAATTCATCTGTGCCTTTAATATTCTTTTTAATAGCAAGACCAAAATCGTCATCTTCCAATAATTCGGTAATTATCTTTGGCCATGTTGTTCTTACTTCCTGGTAATAAGTAGGGGTTTGAATCTTTGACAATTGAAAGTCTATCCGTTGCAGGTAATCATTTTTACCTGAACTATATGGCTCATCTTTTAAACCAGGTATTTTCTGCATGATATACCACATACCTTCCCTAACACCACCACTTTCTTTCTGTTCAATTTCCTGTCGCTTGTGCGACTCCATAGTAAACTGAAAATACTCTGGTATGATTAAATTATAAGCGCTATATCTAACTGGTATCTTTTTTTGAAAATACCAGGAAGGTATATAACTATATGTTTTTCTTAAAATTGTGTAATCATATTCAAAAACAGATCCAATTTTAACATCGGGTAAAGCGAATGAAATTTCTGAATAATTTTTGTCTATAACCTTCCTGTAAATTGCATTTTTCCCTAATTCAGTCTTAACAATATTTCCTGAAGGATCCAGGTTAAATGATATCCCTTTTAAATTTTCAATTTCTTCTCTTTTGTTTATATTCAGATATTGAATTTTGATTTCTGACCGTTGCATTGCATTTGCCTTTAAAATTTTTATACGCATTCGGTATGTTGCCCTGGAGATCCATCCGGAACCTTCAAAATAACTAAACTCAATTTCCCCTACATCTAATAACACCAGCGCTTCTGCACCCGGGTCAAAATCGCAATCTTTCATCTCAAGGTCTTGTTTATCAATTTTTCCAAAAGACGGTAGTTTATCTTGCGAATTAGATAATTGAAAAAATAATGATATGATTATAGAAAGGGTTAATTTTTTCATTTTTCAAGAATTAAATGAGTAGACATATGAAAGGTAAAATTCTTATCCCGATAATGTATACTTATTTTTATAAAAAAAAAGGCCACCCGTTTTTTACGGATAGCCCTTCAAGATCTTAAAGAGAATACTTACCAGCTCTTCTTTGCAACGCCGTTTTTAACAGCTTCCAAAGCCGTTGCTTCTGCAAGCATCGTAGTCATTTTATTTCCTTTACCGTCATCGCCCTGGGCCATATACCCGCCACGTGAGGTTTTGGTTATTACTGCATTTTGCATGGGAACATTTTTTTCCTTTGTTTTCATGCAATAAGCTGTTAACATTTTTGACATTTTAATAGAATTTATGGTTAGTAAATAATGGGTTGAAAATCTCTTTTCAGGCTACAAGCTACTAAAAATATTGGTTTTACCAAAAATTACTACGTAAAACAGGGTTAAATGGAACTACAGAGTTGCTCAGAGTTTATTCACAGAGTTATAAAGAAAAATTTATTTACTCTGTGTAAACTCATTTAACTCTGTGGTTAAATCATATTTTTTACAAAAAAAACGCCCTCCGAAGAAGGCGATATTATCAATGATTCATTATCAATTATCAATTGTCCATTAAACATCGATCTTCGCATATCTGGCATGGCTTTCAATAAACTCTCTTCTTGGTGGAACCTCATCGCCCATCAACATACTGAATACACGGTCGGCTTCGGCAGCACTTTCAATACTTACCTGTTTTAAAGTACGGGTTACCGGGTTCATGGTAGTTTCCCATAACTGATCTGCATTCATTTCTCCCAAACCCTTATAACGCTGTGTATTCACGCTTTCGTCTTTCCCTTGTCCGTACAATTTAATGAGTGCCTTCCTTTCTTCATCTGTCCAGGCATATTCCTGTTCTTTTCCTTTTTTTACTAAGTATAGTGGCGGCTGTGCGATATATACAAATCCCTGCTCAACCAGTTCTTTCATATACCGGAAAATAAAAGTAAGTATCAATGTGGCTATATGGCTACCATCCACATCGGCGTCGGTCATGATGATCAACTTATGATAACGAAGTTTTGAAATATCCAAAGCTTTTGCATCATCCATTGTACCTATTTTAACTCCAAGCGCTGTAAACATATTTCTGATCTCTTCATTGTCGTATATTTTATGCTCCATGGCTTTTTCAACGTTCAAAATTTTTCCGCGTAATGGAAGAATAGCTTGAAAACTTCTGTCACGACCCTGCTTGGCTGTACCACCCGCTGAATCTCCCTCTACCAGGAACAACTCACATTTTCCGGGATCTTTTTCAGAACAATCGGCCAGCTTACCCGGTAAACCACCACCAACCAACACACTTTTACGTTGTACCATTTCACGGGCACGTTTTGCAGCAGCTCTTGCCTGAGCAGCTAATATCACTTTTTGAATGATCGTTTTGGCATCTTTTGGATTTTCTTCCAGATAAGCTTCTAATACCCGGCTGAGTGTTGTATCTACAATTCCCATCACTTCACTATTGCCCAATTTGGTTTTTGTTTGTCCTTCAAACTGTGGCTCCGGAACTTTTACAGAAATGATCGCTGAGATCCCTTCCCTGAAATCATCTCCTTCAATGGCTACTTTGGCTTTTTCAAACATGCCCTGTTTATCACCATAGCTTTTAAACACCCTGGTAATACTTCTCCTGAAACCGGCCACATGTGTTCCGCCTTCGATGGTATTGATGTTATTTACATAACTGAAAATGTGTTCCTGATATCCTGCATTATACACCATGGCTACTTCAACAGCAACGTTGCTTTTTTCATCATGGCCATCACAATAAATCACCTTTGGTATCAGTGCATGCCTGTTGGCATTTTTATCAATCATTTCTACAAACTCCACGATACCACCTTCGCTGTAAAATGTTTTAGTGTACGCTTTTCCGTCATCATCTTTATCTCTCAGATCATGTAAAATGATAGTGATCTTCCTGTTCAAAAAAGCAAGTTCTCTCAAACGGCCCTCTAATATTTCTTTATTGTATTCTGTTGTGGTAAAAATGCTGTCATCTGGCCAGAACTGAACAGTGGTGCCAGTTGTGTTGCTATTACCCGTTTCTCTTACAGGATATTGAGGTATCCCTTTAGCATATTCCTGCTCAAAGGATTTTCCTTCGCGGTTAACAGATACATGTAATTTGATGCTTAATGCATTTACACAACTAACACCCACCCCATGCAAACCACCGGAAACCTTGTAAGATCCTTTATCAAATTTTCCACCTGCATGCAATACAGTCATTACAACTTCCAATGCGCTCCTGTTTTCTTTGGTATGCATACCGGTAGGTATTCCACGGCCATCATCCTGTACCGTTACTGAATTATCTTCATTGATGGTTACCGTAATATTTTTACAGTATCCTGCCAATGCTTCATCAATGGAATTGTCCACCACTTCATATACAAGGTGGTGCAATCCCTTTACACTGATATCACCAATATACATGGCCGGCCGCTTTCGAACCGCTTCTAATCCTTCCAAAACCTGGATACTGTCTGCTCCGTATGATTTGTTTGCGAGGGAAACCAATTCTGCTGTTGTACTCATAAAATGTATAAACTCCTTATTTAGATATTTTTTTGTTTGCCGGCTGATGGATAAAATCTCATCATTGTTGTGTCACTCACTTGTACTGAAAACCATTATTGAGCACTTTTATAACAGAGGACAAGCCTGTTCGGGATTTCGCAGAGAACCTCCGCGGAAACACATTTTCTTCAACTTTCTACTGTTATTTAAACTCAGGTTTTCCAGCTTTATTGAGCAATAAAATCCTGCTTTTTGATATTCCTGCAAATGTAACGAAAAGCAGGGGTTTAAACGCAGAAAAAAGGGATTATTTTAAGTCGTCAGGCGACTTTAGTGGCCAGACGACTTAGGCTATAAATTCAACAAAATTAATTACTCATTGTTTTGTATCTTTACATCGAAATTTTTCAATGAATCAAATAATTGACATACTGGCTTTATCACGCAAACAACCATTTTTATATGAAGAAATGGATGTATTGCAGGATATTGAACGTAATGTTCCCGGTTCTGTAAAATACTCCATTAAGCGTTTTCGCAAACAACCGCAATGGAATATGGAAGATACCGGCGTTTTGGTATATCATTATGAAAAAAATCAGCCTTCAGAAAATTACCTTGAGTTAAAATTCTGTGTAAGCGGAAATGTTTATTGCAGACAAAAACAAACCGAATGTGATTCCTGTAAGCTGAATGCTTCCAGAGGTTGTATTGAAAAAGTGGATAGTGTGGATGTATTGAGTTTTAGTTTTTCACCAACCTACCTGCAGCAGTTTGCAAAAGCACACAAATCGCCTGAATCATTATCTGATAATGTACTTTCCTTTGTTCACACATCTTCTTTTTCCAAAATCCTTCCACTTTGTGGAAAAACAAGGATGGCCATTGAAGCATTGCTGAATCACACTTATACAGATACACTGGAGAATATATTCATCAATGCCCAAACACAGATCCTGTTATTATACAGCATGGATTGTATGCTGGGCGAAAAAGAAGGATCAACATTCACCTGCAAATTCCTGGCAAATGAAGCTGATCGTGAAAAGATCATTAAAGCCAGGGAGATATTATTGCAACACATTGGCGAACCAATAACCATCAAGGCACTCAGCCGTAAAGTAGCTATCAATGAATGTTACCTGAAGAAAGGATTTAAAGAAATTTTTGGCACCACCATTTTTGATTTTTACCAAAGCCAGCGCATGGAACATGCAAAATATCTTTTGTATGATAAAGGCCTGAGTGTTACAGAAGTTTCATTATTACTCGGCTATTCTTCCATATCACACTTCAGCACTGCTTTTAAAAAACACACAGGTATCAAGCCTTGTGAATTGTTGTTGCGTTAATATTCCCCTTATCATTAAACAGGAAAATAATGTATAACTGATATTGATCAGTTATACCGATTGTACTAATATTTAGTCCAATATTTTTTCTGATCGGCATAATACCATCTAAGATTTAAACGTAGTCCTTTGGACTACATATTAAATCAAGATGGTATTACAATTATGATCGTTGACAGAAAATCAGTCATCACTTTGTAAAACAATCCTGTTTCTAATCAGTTTTTCATTTCATGACAAATCTGTGATAATACTTTTAGATGCATAAAACAACTTTGCATTTTATAAAATTATAGATTGAAGAAATACGGATTTATATTTTGCCTATTTACCTGTTGCTATTTTGGAAAAGCACAGCAACTCCAAAAAAATGATTCTACATTTAACAAAGAATTGAATGAAATCATTGTTACTGCTACCCGAACAAATAAAAGTATTGGTGATATACCTGTTCCCATACAGGTGATCAGTAAAAAATTCATTCAGCAGACCGGCTCTCAAAAACTCATAGATATTTTACAACAACAGACCGGGTTGGTTTTGGCTGACAATCCATTGGGACAGGCATTACAAGGGTATCCAAACCCTTTTGGAAGCGGCATACAATTGCAAGGACTTGATCCGGCCTATACATTAATATTAATGGACGGAGAACCATTAACAGGCAGGAATGCCGGTATATTAAACCTGGGAAGAATTGCAGTTGGAAATATTCAGCAAATCGAAATCGTTAAAGGCCCGGCAACCAGTTTATACGGCAGTGATGCATTGGCAGGAGTTATTAATATTATAACCGAAAAGCCAAAATCAAATATATTAGGTGTTCAACTTCATCATGCAACCAATAATACTTTTGGTTTCACCGCCAATGCTTTTATCAAAAAAAACAGATCATCATTACAATTATTTGCAAACAGGTATAGCAGCGGTGGTTATGACCTGGATGAGACTATCTATGGAAAAACTTCAGATCCTTATCATAATTACTCATTTGCAGCAAAATGGAATTATGAAATAAATAATAAGACTCAATTGCAGACATCTGCCAGGTATTTCAAACAAAAACAATTTAATAATTACCTCGTTTATACCGGCAATCAGCCTGAAGCAGTTGAAGGAACCAGCAATGAAACAGACTGGAGTATCAACAACCAGTTCATGCATGCATTCTCTTCAAAGTTAAAAATGACAGCCAGGTTTTATGTAACCGGTTACCAGAATAATGCAGAAGTTTTTGTACAAAATAATAAACAGTTGTTTGATAAGTCTCATTTGCAACAGTTTTTATTAAAACCAGAAATTCAAATTGAAGCCGGGAAAAAACTGAATCAAAAATTCATCAATGGTGTTGGTTATAATTACGAAACAATACAAGCAAACCGCTACCCTACCGATCACCGTTTTAATGCTTATTATTTTTTTACTCAAAAAGAATGGCTATTTAATAACAGGCTAATTGTAACGGCAGGCGCCAGGATCGATAAACATACATTGTACAAAGCTCAGTTTAATCCAAAATTAGCAGTAGCTTATAAGTTTATAAAAAAACTAACTGTTAATGCTTCAATAGGAACCGGGTTTAAGGCTCCAGATTTCCGCCAACAGTTCTTAAATTTCACCAATTCACTTGTGGGATATACTTTATTAGGCGCCAATGAACTTTCAAATGGATTAATACAATTAAAAAGACAGGGCCAAATTGATTCTTCCATTAACTTATTACCTTATCTGGGTAATAATATTTTATTACCGGAAAAATCAGTTGGGATAAATTTCGGGATGCGATACAATCCTATCCAAACGTTACAGATCACCGTTAATCTTTTCCGCAATGATATTACTAACTTGATTGAAAGATATAACCTCCCATTCACGAAAGTAAACAATCAATCCATTTTCAGTTACGCAAATATTAATAAAGTTTTTACGCAAGGATTTGATGTAAATATTAATTACCAGTTGAATGATCCATTCAACATCAGTGGTGGTTATCAATACCTGGATGCAAAAGACAAAGACATCATTAAAAAAATAAAGGATCAGCAGTTAGTAAAAAGAGATCCGGTAACGTATACAAGCAGCTATGTTACCATGAAAGATTATGGTGGCCTTTTCAACCGCAGTAAACATACTGCTAATCTTCAATTATCATACAACAATAGAAAAAGCAATTTATCGGCCAGCGTAAGAGCTGTATATCGGGGCAGATTTGGATTCAGCGATATTAATGGCAACGCCATTTTAGACGATGACAGGGAATATATAAACGGATATGTATTATTAAATGCATCCGTTAGTAAAACATTTAAGCATGGTTTTGAAATACAAACCGGCAGCGATAATATTTTGAATCACAAAGACAAGGTCAGGCTTCCAAACCTTCCCGGCAGAACCTATTTTATCAATTGTAATATTAATCTTAAACAAATATTTTCTAAAAATAAAAAACCGACAGACAAATGAAAAAAACAATTTTGGCAGGTGTGATTTTAAGTTCCACTTTATTATTTACCATGAGTTCATGTAAAAAAGATGATGCTCCTGTGATAACACTTATAGAAAAAACAGATTCGCTCAAAGTAAATTTCAGTTCAACAAAATCTTTTGCATTTTTTAGTTTTAAAAATGATGCCGTTGTAGCTAATACAGACAGTGCCAGCACCAAATGGGATTTTGGCCTCAGGTTTACCACTTTTATTTTAAACAGCAATACCTACGGGCCGGGTAATGCCGGTGCCATTTTGCAAAACAGTATTTACAGTAGTGTAAATACTGCACCTACTAACGGTTATGCATACGATACTACTGCTTCTCAAAAAGCAATAAAGGACGGTAGCTGGTATGATTATAACCCGGTAACAAGGACATTATCGCCCAAAGCCGGTCAAACATTTATATTTCGTACAGCAACAAATTTTTATGTAAAAATGGAATTGCTGGCTGTAGATTACGAAGCATTTGTTGGTCCGGTGCCACAAACATTGATCTATCGTTTCCGGTATACTTACCAGGCAAATGGAACTAAATCATTCTAAATGAATGACTCCGCAGCAAGCTGTGAGGTATCTAAAAACAAAAAAAATTGCCGCAGATTCACAGATTTAATACAATAATAAAAATCTAATCTGCGAACCTGCCTGCCGGCAGACAGGTCTGTGGCAATAAATATTTCATTCACCCCTAAGTAAAGCTGCGAGGAATTCTTTTGACTAAATATCCAAAGTTGCCAACACACTGTTCATACTCCGTACAGCATCTGCGCTTTTGATCATTGCAGTTTTCTCTTCTTCATTTAATTTATAATCAACGATAGTTTCCCATCCATTCTTTCCAATAATTACAGGCACCCCAATACATATATCATTCAGGCCATATTCTCCTTCCAGATAAACACAACATGGCATCAATTTCTTTTCATCCCTCACAATCGCTTCAACCAATAAGGCTCCGCAGGCGCCCGGAGCGTACCATGCAGATGTTCCCAGTAATCCTGTTAATGTTGCTCCTCCAACCATAGTATCTGCAGCTACTTTTTTTAAAGCTGCCTCATCCAAATAGTTTGCAGCAGGTGTACCACAATAGGTTGCTAACCTTGTTAATGGAATCATCGTTGTATCTCCGTGTCCGCCTATAACTGATGCCTGAAGATCATTTGGTGAACATTTCATAGCCTGGCTAAGGAAAAAACGAAACCTGCTGCTGTCTAATAATCCACCCATTCCAATGATCCTGTTCTTTGGAAGACCACTTGATTTCAAAGCCAGATAGGTCATAGTATCCATTGGATTGCTTATTACAATAATTATAACATCCGGAGAATATTTTAAAAGATTCTGGGTTACCGTTTTTACTATACCTGCATTGATTCCGATCAATTCCTCACGGGTCATACCCGGCTTACGGGGAATGCCTGAAGTTATTACTGCGACTGTACTTCCTGCAGTTTTTGAATAATCATTGGTACTGCCGGTGATCCTGGTATCAAATCCTTCGATCTGGGCTGTTTGCATCAGGTCCATGGCCTTTCCTTCCGCCACGCCTTCTTTAATATCTACTAATACCAATTCATCGCAAAGTTGCTTACGGGCAATATTGTCGGCACAGGTAGCTCCCACTGCCCCTGCTCCTACTACGGTTACTTTCATGTTTAAATTTTAAATGTTTTATTAATGGTCTTTTACATTGCAAAGTTAACCTGATTAGGGTTTGAGTGATATTGATCTGAAAATAAAATTTAAAATATTTTATTGATAGTTTAACTAAGCAATAGGAAACTTTGGAGCGATTATTCGTTCTCTATTTAAATGAAAAAACCAGTCATGAGATCTATCTCATTATTTTCTTTGATATGTATGCAAATGAACTTATTTGCAAATACCGGTTCACCTAATTTAACAGCAGAATATAATACCATAAATAAAACCGTGGTATTAAAATGGCAAAATACGGATAGCAGGGTTACAGCTTATACTTTACAAAGAAGTACTGAAAATAACAACTGGAAAGATATCTATACAATGAACTACCTCGCAGCAGAGCTGACGAGGTATCAAAACATGCGAAGTTGTTGTTCGTGTAATTTTTTATATTCCTTTTCTGTTCCTTGCCCTTTGACATATTGCTGAATTGTATTTTCATCACCATGCCTACCTACAGTATTAACGTAATATCCCTTGGTCCAAAATTCTCCTCCCCACAATTTTTCTTTTATTTCCGGGTGTAATTTGAATAACTCTTTTGCTGTAATACTTTTAACTATCCGAATTATTTGTGTCGGACTTTGCGTTGGAACACTTTGTATCAAAAAATGTACGTGATCTTTATCTGTTCCTATCTCTACAAATTCAATCTCAAAACGTTTTGAAATCTCAAGACAAACTTCTTTTAAGCT
>JANOPU010000139.1:0-4576 GCA_031422055.1 Ferruginibacter sp. | reverse complement strand
ATCATAGTAATGAGTAACCGGTTTTCCAGAAGTATTTATAAATCAAAAAGTCTTGCAGCGGTTTTTAATTCGGGTTTTTTAAATGTTTCTGAAGATGAAAGCAGCAATATTCCGAAAACTAATGGTCAAAAATAATTTATTCAAAATATAGTAAATAAATTTTGGTAACTAATTGATTTGCAATCAAAATAAATAGTTTCTCAATCTTGTTAGTACAATGGTTTCTGATTTATCTTTAATGCTTAAAAAAAAACAATGAAGCAATTTTACACAATTAGTATTTTAATGATAATAATGCTTTCACCCACAACGTTGATCGCACAAAATAACAAGAGTTATAACATCCTTTTAAATTCAGGTGAATTTGTTCCAAAACAAAACATTATCGGGCTTAATAAAAATAATGTTGTTTTTAACAAAAGTAGTTTTGGAGATAGTTATTATTTGGTGTTGCAATTTTCAACTTTACCCACTGAAAATGAGAAAACACAGATGAAAAATGCCGGAATGATATTGATGGATTATATACCAAACAATGCATTTACTGCAGTTATTTCAAATGATTTTGACATCAGGGCTTTACATTCAAATGGCGTAAGAAGTATTTTCCAACTAGATCTAAAACAAAAAACGCTTCCCTTATTGATCGAAGGTAATTTTCCTTTACATGCAGTAAAATCTGCTGGTACCGTAGATCTCACTATTACCACTTATGAAAAACTAAGCATGAACCGGGTATCTGCAGCTTTTGAACAATTAAATGTTACAATATTAGAAGAAGTTCCCGTATTCAGAAATTTTACAATAAGGATACCACAACAAAATTTCAAAGCACTGGTAAACCTGGCATTTATACAATGGGTGGAAGCAATTGATCCACCAAATGCATTGGAGGATTTACAAGGCAGATCCCTTCACCGTGTAAATGTCTTGAACGATGGGGTAAGAAATTTAAAAGGTGAAGGAGTTAATATTGGTATCTGGGATGCAAATGAAGTTTTTAAACATATTGATTTTGCACCGTCAAACAGCAGGGTTACCATTATGGAAGCGGGTACTCCTGCAAGCCACTCAACACATTGTGCAGGTATTTTCGGAGGAGGAGGTATCATTAATCCAAGAGCCAAAGGAATGACTTCTAAGTCGAAGATTTATTCATGGAACTTTAATGGAAATGTGGCCAATGAACAGGCTACTGCTATTGCTGCACAAAACCTGTCAGTGAGCAGTCATTCTTATGGTGGTTCGGCTACCTGTGGACTAACAGGTGCTTCTGTAGCCTATTCAACTACCAGCCGCAATACTGATTTGAATCTTAATAATTTTCCCAATCACTTGCATTGTCATTCATCCGGTAATTCACAAACTTCCTGTACAGGTGGTTGGGGAACAATAACAGGAAGTGGTAAATCAGCAAAAAATAATATTCTCGTAGCAAATATTACAACAACGGAAGCACTTTCGGGAAGCAGTAGCTGCGGACCAGTTTCTGATGGAAGGGTAAAACCAGAGATCAGTTCATTAGGTACAAACGTATTATCAACATATCCTAACAATACTTATGGTACAATATCGGGTACATCCATGGCCGCTCCTGCTGTAGCAGGTTCTGTTGCATTGTTGGTGCAAAGATATCGCCAGTTAAATGCAAATGCAGACCCGATTTCTTCTTTAATAAAAAATACTGTATTAAATACAGCACAGGATCTTGGTAATGTGGGCCCCGATTATCGTTTCGGATATGGCAGGCTGAATGCACTGGCTGCTGTAAAAATACTGGAACAAAACAGGTACGTTATCAGTACAATCAATACGGGAGGAAGCAATGATGTTAATATTAATGTTCCCGCAGGAGCATCTAAACTGAGGGTTATGATAACCTGGAATGATCCTGCAGGTACTGCCAATGCCAACCCTGCTTTGGTTAATAATTTAAATCTTTCAGTTATTAATGGAGCTATTACAACACTTCCATGGATATTAAATCCTAATAGCCCTGCAAATCCTGCAACAAAAGGAGTAGATAATGTTAGCAATATTGAACAGGTTACTATTGATAATCCAATTGCAGGTGCATATACTTTGAAAGTAGAAGGCTTTGCCATTCCTGTTGGCCCTCAACAATATTCATTGACATGGAATATTGATATGCCTTTTATAGAAGTTATTTTCCCCAATGGAGGAGAGTCATTTAATCCGGGCACTGGTGAAACTATAACATGGGATCATTCGGGAGTAACCGGAAACCAAACGGTAGAATACTCTTTAAACAATGGCACAAGCTGGACTACTATTTCAACAACTGTTCCTGCAAATACGACCCGTTTGAACTGGGCAGCACCCGCAGGATCCAATACATCAACTGCTCTTATCAGAGTGAGTAGTAGTACTTTAACAGATTTAAGTGATCTTAATTTTAAAATACTCAGTACACCTGTAAATTTAAATACTACATCCGGATCCTGTGCTGCCGGCGAAATAAGTTTTACCTGGAATGCTGTTACAGAGGCAACTAATTATGATATCTTAAGATTAGATCAAACAACCGGCGATTGGGTTGTTCTGGGTAATAATATAACCGGAACTACCTATACTGCTACCGGATTGGTTCCGGGAGCATCAGATTGGTTTACGATCATTGCAAAAAACAATATAACCGGTGCGGTAAGCGAAAGAGCATTGGCTATCAACAGGACAATCTCCAACACCGGATTATCTTTTATTGGCAGCATTACAGGAAATGACATTGTTTGCGGAGTAACCGGAAATGTTTCTTACACAGTACCTCTTGTCACAGGAGCCACATTATATACCTGGACAACTCCTCCTAATGCAGTAATTGCAAGTGGACAGGGTTCTAATACCATTTCTGTAAGTTACCCTGTTGGTAGTTCTAATGGGAATATTAGTGTTTTTGCAAGCGCAGGAGCCTGTCAGACTACAACATCATCTTTAGCTATAACAGTAAACAGTAATGGTAATGCTGCACCTTTATCAGGTGGAGATCAGGTTCAGACACATTGTACACCAAATACAATTCCAACACTAACAGCAACGGCTATTGTACCTGCAGGTAATATTGTAATTTGGTACAATGCATTAACCGGAGGTAATATTATCTTAAACCCTATATTGAATTCAATTGGTACCGTTACATATTATGCTGCCAGTAAAAACACAACTACTAATTGTGAGAGTTCAATACGGACTTCAGTGATTTTAACCATTAATGCTGCTGTTGCTCCTGTTGTATCATCAAATGGCCCGGTAACATTCTGTCAGGGAGGAAATGTTACGCTTACTACCAGTGCAGGAAATTCATATTTATGGAGTAATGGTGCAACCACACAATCAATTTCTGTAAATTCTTTGGGTTCTTATACGGTAACAGTTAACCAGGGAAATGGATGCATTATTGCTTCTGCTGCAACAGTTGTAACGGTGAATCCATTACCAACTATTAATATCAACGCAGGCAGCAACACAACTTTCTGCCAGGGAGCCAGTGTAACCTTATCTGCTTCATCCGGTAATACTTATTTATGGAGCAACGGAGCCACAACTCAAACCATAAATGTTAATAATTCAGGTTTATTTAGTGTTACAGTTGATCAGGGCAATTTCTGTATTAACACATCTGCAGCAACTGCAGTTATCGTTAACCCGTTACCGGTAGCATCTGTTACAGCTAATGGAGCAACGAGTTTCTGTGATGGCGGATCAGTTCAGCTTACTGCATCAACAGGCAGTACTTACTTATGGAGTAATGGAGCAACTATTCAAACGATCAATGCAAATACTGCCGGAAGCTATTCAGTTATGGTTACCGATGCAAACAGTTGTTCAGCAACATCAACAACAACAGCTGTTACAGTAAATCCTATTCCGGCAGTTAGCATATCTGCAGCTCCGTTTACAAAACTGTATCCCGGCATCAGTACAATACTCACAGCTAATGCAAACGGATCTGTAACTTATACCTGGTTCAAAAATGGAATAGCTATTGCAGGGGCAAACAATGCTTCTTTACCTGTTACGATAGATGACCTGGGAATTTATTCAGTAAAAGTTACCAATTCCGGAGGGTGCAGTAATACTTCATCGTTATTAACTATTTCTGATTCTGCTACTGCCCAATTGTTTATTTACCCTAATCCGAATAATGGTCAGTTTCAGATAAGTTATTACAATGGTACTCCAACGAAAAATACGATTTCAATATATGACTCAAAGGGTTCAAGAATTTTGGTAAAAACTTTTGATATTACAAGTGCTTATCAGCGGATGAATATCGATATTTCAAATCGTAGTAAGGGTACATACAATATTATTTTATATGGTTTGAACAATAAGAAAATTGCAACAGGAAGGGTTGTGATCCAGTAAAAGAATGTTTGATCACATTAAGGGCTAAACGATTTCGTTTAGCCCTTTTGTTGTGCGCCATGCATGAGATATTTCTATAAGGTGAAAGTCCTGAACGAGCCGAGTTAGTAGGAATCGTTAGCTAAAGACAAGGGTGTCCACTGCAAGGTGGAATCTGAAGGAAGTCGGCAGCAAAATTGAGAACTGACGA
>JANOPU010000138.1:0-5645 GCA_031422055.1 Ferruginibacter sp. | reverse complement strand
TCACCTGTGCTTTCATACACAAATGGCAAAGGGTCATTGTTCAGATATTTTAGTTTGCTGTTGGCATATTCCCCCGATTGTTCTTCAACAACTGTAAGTCTATGTCCTTCTTCTTCTCGTTTAGCTTCAATTACTCCAACTGGCTTTTTGTCAATGAATAAAACGTAATCAGTTTCTTTTCCATCCTGTGTCAAATAGTAGCGAACAACCACACCAATACCTGCATTCAAATTTATCTTGTCTTTGTCCTGAATAACCCAGCCGCAAGCAATCAATTGCTTGTCAATTATATCTCTCGCTAGTTGTTCTGGGTCTTGGTTCACCATTACTTAAAATCAGTATACGAATATTTGTACAAGATAACAACTAAAAACTATGTGAGCAATGGCAAAAAGAACTACATACGTTGAAAGTATGTTGTGAAAAATAAAATGAAATTATTATAGTAGAAACTAGTTTAAAGATTAAGCATCATTTGATTTTAATTAGCCTGAAAAATCTTACAGTAATTCTCTCAATTATTTATGCCTGTGCAAAGCGATATTAGTAACAGTATCATGACCTATAGGGCAGGCAAAGTTGTTTAATGACCATTTTTTTGCATTTTCATATGCGGAAAATCTCAATTTGAAATCAACATATATCATTGAAAGATATGTTTCACATAACATAAATGACCATTTGTGTTATGTGAAATAATGCTTATATTTAAGTATGAAGGATAATATTAAAAAATACGTGGGTTATTACCGATGTTCGACTGTTGAACAAGGGAAAAGTGGATTGGGTTTGGATGGTCAAAAAACTGTCGTCAAAAACTATGTCAACGGTCATGGCAAATTAATAGCTGAATTTGTTGAAGTAGAAACTGGAACCAATAAGAGAGTTAGGGTTGAAATACAAAAAGCTCTTCAACTTGCGATAAAAGAAAAAGCAACTTTGGTAATTGCTAAACTTGATAGATTAGCCAGGAACGTAAGCTTTGTAAGTTCATTAATGGAATCGGGCGTGGAGTTTATTGCATGTGATATGACATACTGGCGCAGGTCTCCCGACCTGTCGCCTAACCGTTACTTAAGTTACAATTAATAAATGCATAAAATAAAATGTTGTAGGATTCAGGAATGAGTGACGAATAAACACAGGTCTGGAGACCTGCGCTAGAGTAAAAACTAAATATGCTTATAATACCATTATTGATTTCAAAAATATACTTTGGGTTTTTTATTACAATTTTTTAGATCTTCCGAAAAGCCTACAGGGGAATATATTTTGTTTATAAAAATTATTTTTTTTCAAGCAAAGACTCAACAAAATAAATTTATTTTAATTTTTCAAAAATATTGCAAACAATTTCACATGAAAGGATGTTATCTAAAAAAATAATAATTATGCAAAAAAACATGTATTCGATCCTTGCCGCTGTTGTATTCAGTACAATGACGCTTGTAGCCTGTAATGGTGGTGAAACCAAAGAAGCTGAAAAAACAGCAGAAGTAGTTACAGAAGAAAAAATGGCTCCGGCTGAAGCTCCGGCTAAAGATGTTGTTGATATCGCCATTGGATCCGCTGATCACACTACACTTGTAGCTGCAGTAACTGCCGCAGGTTTGGTAGAAACACTAAAAGGTGCTGGCCCGTTTACCGTATTCGCCCCTACTAATGCTGCTTTTAACGCATTACCTGCCGGAACTGTTGATGGTTTATTAAAACCGGAAAGCAAAGCGGCTCTTACCAACATTTTAACTTACCATGTTGTTGCCGGTGCTGTAAAAGCTGCTGACCTGAAAGACGGTCAAAAAGTAAAAACGCTTCAAGGTGAAGAATTGACTGTATCCATCAAAGATGGTAAAGTTATGATCAATGGTGCAAATGTTACTGCCGCCGACTTATCCGGAAGCAATGGTGTAGTGCATGTTATTGATGCAGTGTTGATGCCAAAGAAATAAATAGTTTTTTTTTGATTTTAACCACAAGTTCAGGGAGCAGTTATTTTTGCTCCCTGTTTCTATTGATACCCTATATGTTTTCAACTTAATTTGATATACTTGGAATTGAATAATAAATATCCCAATTAAAATATTTTTATTGCAACAAATGAATGACCCCGCAGCAAGCTGCGAGGTATCTAAAAACAAAAAACAAATTGCCACAAATTCACAGATTTAATAGAATCAAAAAATCTAATCTGCGAACCTGCCTGCCGGCAGACAGGTCTGTGGCAATAAATATTTCATTCCCCCCGCAGCTAAGCTGCGAGGAATTCTTTAGATTAAAAAAGAAAGAGGCTGCCCTAACAGGACAGCCTCCTTAATTTAACTTCATTCATTTCTTCTTCTGTTAAAAAATGAACTAAAAATTTACTCTTTTATTAGTTTGATATTCTGTTTCTCATTACCCTGAATAACCTGCAGAATATACATCCCTACTTTAAAGTC
The DNA here is from genome assembly GCA_031422055.1 of Ferruginibacter sp. GTDB lineage: Bacteria > Bacteroidota > Bacteroidia > Chitinophagales > Chitinophagaceae > Ferruginibacter. Next base: position 3,207 of record JANOPU010000138.1, on the reverse strand, counting down.
ATTGCCAAACTTATATTGTTGTGCAATATTACCTGCATTTTGGTATATTTTTCTTCCCATCAGGTCAGTTACAATGATAGATACCTTTTCCTTGCTGTTACCTTCCAGCAATAAAGTAAATGCTGCTGCTGAAGGATTAGGATAAGCGTTGATTTTTAAAACACTTTTAGTTGAGATTTTTACAGCATTTGCTTTTGTAGAATTTACAGTTGTTACATTAACACCGCGGGTGAATGGAGGTGGCGCACATGCAGGGCCAACTTCAATGCTAAACAATGCACCGACACAAGCTTTAGAATCTTTTACAAATCCATCGTAAGTACCAGGTGCAAGACCAGTAAATACAGTACTTGACTGGTAAGTATTACCATCTAAGCTATAAGTATAAGGGCCAACTCCGCCTGTTCTGAATAACAGTATAGAACCATTTGTAGCGGCACAACCACTGGCGCTTACAGCAAAAGCAGTAACATTGATCGGGTTCAGATTAATAGTTACGTTTATAGAACCCAGACAACCTTTGAAATCTTTAACTGAAATAGCATAAGTACTGGCAGCTAAACCACTGAATGAATTGCCAGACTGATATAATCCACCATTGATACTATAAGTATAAGGAGCAAATCCACCACTTGGGTTAACAGAAATTGAACCATCATTTGTACAGGTGCTTGTATTTGTTTTGCTAACTGCTACTGTTAGCGCAATGCCCTGTGTTACGGTAATAGTTTGTGTACCAATACAACCTTTCGAATCCATAACATAGGTTGTATAAAGACCGGCAGCAAGGTTCAGGAACCTATTGCTCACCTGATAGTTTATTCCATCTATACTATAAGTAAATGGAGATATACCACCTGTCTTATATATTTCAATTGATCCATCATTAGCACAACTGCTGGTACCTCTAGCAAAAGGATTAGCAACTATTGAAGCAGCAGCATTGATCTGTATTGTTTTAGTAATCACACATCCTGCTCCGTCTTTTACATAAGCTATATACTGACCGGCAGCAAGATTTGTAAAGGTATTGTTTGATGTGAAACCAATACCATCCAGGCTGAATGTATAAGGCAACACACCAGCATTGGCATACAAAATGATAGAACCTGTATTTCCACAAGCAGAAGTAATGCTTCCGTTGTGCGTTACAAAAGCAGCAAATGCATATTGTACGTGGATATTTGATAATGTTACCGAACAGCCGATTGCATCTGTAACCAATACATTATAAAAGCCGATATTCAATCCGGAAACAGCCGATACGTTACCTGGAGAAGGATAAGGAGTTGTAGCAGGATTACCTGATCCAACAATACCAGACCAGCTATAAGTATACGGAGCCATTCCACTTGAAGGCGTTATGCTGATCATTCCATCATTAACAGCACCACAGGCGCTTAAATTAGTTTTAGCAATGGTTGCTGACATAATTGCACTGATTGTTATTGAACCATTTGCAAATGTTTGAACACAGGTTCCGGTAGTGGTTACAACATAGTTATAAGTACCTGCAGAAGCTGTAGTTGTACCAACGATAGTAAATACGCCTGCATTATACGAACTTGTTAAACCTGCCGGTAAACCGGTTACACCTGCTCCGGTAGCACTTCCACCAACGATATAACTGATAGGCGTAATTGCCGAACTATTACAAATGGTTTGCGCATCTGTTCCAACGGCAGATGATAAACTGATCGTTGCATCAGGATTAATATCGATCGTTCCACCCAGTGAATTGTTTCCACATGGGCCTGTTGTTGTAACAGTATAAATAAAGCTACCCGATTGTGTGGCAACACCGCTGATCGTAAACACACCTGCATTGTAAGAACCGGTTACACCATTTGGTAAACCTGTTACTGATGCACCTGTTCCACTTGCACCGATGGTAAACGCAATATTTGTAATTGCTGTATTGATACATTTTGTCTGCGCAGCAGTAGCCGGTGCAGATGTTAAAGAAATGGTTGCATCAGCAGAAACTGAAATTGTACCCGTTACAGAAACCGGACACGGAGCTACAGATGTAACTGTATAAACAAATGTTCCGGCTACAGTTGGTGTACCGCTTATTGTAAGTGTTCCCGCATTATAAGAACCCGTTACACCGGCTGGTAAATCTGTTACGTTAGCATTTGTTCCACCGTTTCCGATAGCATAAGTAATATCTGTGATTGCATTATTCACACAAACGGTCTGAACATCTGAGCCGATACCTGATGTAAGATCAATGGTTGAACTGGCAGTGATCACAAAATTTGTTGGCGTACGGCAACCCGGAGTTGTTGAACACTCTGCATAGAATATGGTAGTACCCGGTGTATTGGTATTCGCCAATGGTGAATTGACAACCCCCACCGGGTTAAATGGTGAACCTGAACCTAATAAGAAACCATTAGAAGCTGCGGTGTACCAATTGATACTTCCGGGTATTGTATATGTTACAGATATCTGCATATAATCAACATGGCCTGTATAAGTTAAACCAGAGCCAGTTGCATTTAAGCCAGATAATACTGCACCAAAATTAGCATTATTGATTTCGGCAGCAGTCCAGGTTGTTCCCCAAAGGTCTGAAGTAGTGCCATAAGTAAAAGCGGCTTCCGAGCTTGGCCAGTCAACACCTGCATTTGCTTTATTAGAACCTACAATTGTACCTGCTTTTACCAATTTAACTTCATTATCTCGGAAACGAACACTTCCAGATTGATTAGTAGACCAACGGCCTATGGTAAGCCTGATACCGCCTATAGTTGCTGTTGGTGGAATAGCAAAAGAATAACCGGTGGCCCTGAGATAATTACTTACTGCAGTTGCATTGGTAAGTGCTACTGTTGCATCACTATTATTATCAGAAACTACATTACCAAAAGTTAACCAGGCAGTATTTCCAATACCAGTTACATTTGTACCTGCAGTTGCGTTGGTTGCAGCAGTATTAACTGGAGCACCAGTAGCACATGCAAATGATGAAGTTAATGAACCAGTACTATCCTTACAAACTGTAACACCAGTTGTTGCAGGTAATGCATTGATAGTAAGTGTTCCTGTTAAATTAGGTGTTCCACATGGGCCAGAAGTAGTTACCGTATATGGGAAAACACCAGAAATTACTACTGTTGCTGCACCGGAAATGGTAAAAATCCCTGCATTATATAAACCGGTGATACCTGAAGGAAGACCGGTAACAAAAGCACCTGTTCC
>JANOPU010000137.1:0-4222 GCA_031422055.1 Ferruginibacter sp. | reverse complement strand
CATCAGGCTGTCCATTTTTGCCTTGTTGAAACTTTGGCCAAAGGAGTTTGATGTTAGAAACAGGTATAGGAAAAGGAGAGATGAACTGATTTTCATTTTATGAAAGTTACATTGAATGATAAATATACAATAGCAGAAGTTAAAATCGAATTTTAATGATCGAATTATTTCAATTTAAAAATTATGCGAATGGTCAGGTAAAAAAGTTATAGTTTGATGAGATTAAAAAAATTCTTTTTATAGGTTTCCGAAACCGGTATGACCACATTTTGTATATATATCCGGTCTTTTTCTACTGAATCAATTTTATCAATAGCAACCATGTATGACTTGTGTACCCTGCAGATAATATTTGCCGGGATATCTTTCTCAAACTCAGTAAATGTGTGCAGTGTCATGATCTTTTTTTGCGATGTATGTATTTTCCGGTAATCTCTCATTCCTTCTATATATAGGATTTCTGCAAAAAATACTTTTTCAAACCGATTCTCTGTTTTGATAAAAAAAAATATTTTGTTTTCAACCGGTTCTTTGTTTTCAATTTCCTGTTGTACTTTATTTACTGCCTGAAGGAACCGTTCAAAGCTAAATGGTTTCAACAGGTAATCTGTTACATTCAGGTCGTAACCCTTTAATGCAAAATCAGGATAGGCAGTGGTTATAATTACATCACTGCTGATATGCATGGATTCCAACAACTGAATACCTGAAAGCTCTCCCAGGTTAATATCCAGAAAAATAATATCTATTTTATTTGTTTTTAAAAACCCAATTGCATCTAATGCATTGTCAAAGGTTGAAACAAGCGATAGCATGGGTAATTGCTGAATATAACCAACGGTACGTTCCATGGCCAGAGGTTCATCTTCTATTACAATGCATTGTAGCTTCATGTATGTAAATTACCAAAAATGGTCAAATGAACTTTATAAATATTATTTTCTTTTGAAGTACTTAGTTCATGTTTTCCCGAAAATAAAAGGTCAAGTCTTTTTTCTATCAGGTCATTACCAATACCCCCGGATTCATCTTTCATGGGATAATTTTCGCTGAAATGATTCTCACAATAAAAGAAAAGCGATTCAGGCGTTACCTTAATCCTGATTACAATCGCATGATCTGTTTTCTTATTTACCGAATGTTTAAATGCATTTTCAATAAATGGAATAAAAAGCATTGGAGCGATCATCCATTTTCCTGTTTCCCCTTCAATAGTATATTGTACAAACTTATCATTGGCTGTTCTTATCTTTTGAAGAGCTAAGTACTTTTCTATATAACCCAGTTCTTTTGAAAGTAAAATATATTCTGTTTTGGTTTCGTATAACATGAAGCGCATAATATCTGATAGTTTATTCAAATACTCAGATGCTTTTACTGCATCTTTTTTTATCAGTACATCGATATTATTTAAACTATTAAATAAAAAATGGGGGCTTAACTGCGATTTCACCAAAGCAAGTTCTGTTTCAAAATTTTTTTGTTGCAATAGTTCTTTTAACCGGATGTCATTATACCAATTAATAAAGCCTTTCATAACCAATGCAATAATCCCATGTATCAGAGCAAGGAGACTCAAAAAGATCAGGATGATCAACATCTCCTGAAAGCCATTATTCACCGATATTTTTCCAAGTGTTAAAAATTTCAGTAAGATCATGCCCAGTGATCCCGAAAGTATAGAAGTGATCAAACCACCCAGGCACAAGGCTATTAATCTTTTTTTGGCCAGGTATTTATTGAAAAGGAAACCATAAAATGTATAGAAACAGATAATTCCGGGCAGAATGGTGAGCGCACTCATCATCCTTAGAAATCCAAATACCCTTTCCTGGTTTTGAGAAAGCTGTTTAATAGCACCAGCCTGAAGAAAAAGCAAAAATAGTATGATGAGTAACAGGTATAATATCCAATATCCAATATGTAATGCTATGATAAATGATTTCTTCATTCAGAGAAATGACAAGCAGGGATTAAAACGAAATCAGTTTGTGAAAACGTTTAAAAATTTATCCTTTTTCTTTTTTTGAAATATACAACCAAAAACCAAGTAAACTAAAAAAAATAAAATATCCGAGTGACCAGTATAGCAGGTTATGCGATGGCTTTATATTAGTTTGCGTTTCTAAAAAATTCAGTGCTGTATAATTTGAAGGTATCATATATGAGTATTTCCATGTTAAAGCAATTAATCCGCCAACAACCATCGCCAGTCCTGCCCCAACAGGAATGAGAAAATTTTTGAACTGAAGACTTATGATGTATTGTAAGGAAACCATTGGCAGGCATACGATGAAGTATTTGGCATTCTCCCAAAAGAAAAAATTAAAATCTATTGAATATGCTGGATATGGGATCTCCTGCTTAAAAAATGAAGGGATCCATGCACTGAGATAAATACCGATATTGAATAAGATAATAAGCTGTAACATCATTACCAGGAGTATAGTTAGTTTGGAAAAATAAATACTTAACATGGGTACCGGTGTTGTATGCAACTGCTTCCAGGTATTATTTTTAAATTCAAGTTGCGTAATCAGGCTTACGGCAAGCACTATACCCATGGGTAATAACATAAATGCCATGGAGCGCCAGGTATTTTGAAATAAAAGCTTCCAGAAATCTTTTGCAGCATGCATAGAAAGCATCTGTTTTGGGTATACCAGGAAAATAATTATAGATACAAGTGGAATAAAAAAGCCACCTATTATTACAAGCCAGGAAGCAAAGCTCCTGCGTTTTTTTATCCACTCGGCTTCGAAGCAATTTATAAATGAGTTATTCATAAAAATCAATGATTGATCAGTTCCATAAATATTGTTTCCAAATCTTTTTTTACCGGGCTTATTTCATATACATCAATTGAATTATGGACAAGCTGCCTGGTAAGGTTGGCAATTGTTTCTTTTGACTGGACCGGCATTATGATCTTGTTATTCTCAATTACTCCGTTCAGTTGCATAGATCTGATGACTTCTTTTGCTGAATCAGTGTCACCAGTTTCTATAACCAGGCCTGATGATTGATGTTGCCTGTTGATCAGATCTTTTAATGTACCCTGGAATACCATTTGCCCTTTGCTGATAATTCCAACATGGGAAACCAGTTTTTCAATTTCTGATAACAGGTGACTGGAAATAATGATACTGATCCCTTCTTCTTCATTCAGTTTTTTCAGGAGGTCCCTGATCTCAATAATGCCATTCGGATCAAGTCCGTTGGTTGGTTCATCGAGTATCAATAGGGATGGCTGATGTAATAATGCAACAGCAATGCTTAAACGCTGTTTCATACCGAGTGAGAACTGCCCGGCTTTTTTTCTCCCGGTATCTTCAAGTCCTACGATAAGTAATACTTCACGGATCCTTTTTTCAGGGCATCGGTAGATCTTTTGCAGTAACTGAAGATTTTCTTTTGCGGTGAGATGACTGTACAAAGAAGGGCTCTCGATCATGGAGCCTGTCTTTTTTAATATTTCAATACGATGTTGTTGTAAAGGCATATCAAAGATCCGGATATTGCCCTGTTGTTTTTTTAGCAGACCCAGTAGCAAACGAAGTGTAGTGGTTTTTCCTGCACCATTTGGTCCAAGAAAACCGTAGATCGAACCGGTTGGAACCCGGAGATTTATACTGTTGAGCACAGGCTCCCCGGTTGAAAAACGGTAAGTCAGTTCATTTGTTTCTACACAATTCATGTTGCTGTTTTTAATGACTATGCTATTAAAAACAAAGAAACATGTTTGGTAAAGAAAATAGAAACCTGTTCTGCAAAACAGATCAAACGTTCTGCAAAACCGGATTTAAGTGATTTAAAGAGTTTTCAGAGAAACATTTATTACAAACGGTTTGAAGAGCGGGTCAGTATTATTCTGCGGGTTAAAAACTTGTCAGCTAAAAATGCAATGACAAAAAATGAAATTATCTTAAATCAATTTCAATGCTTCTTTCTTCAGTGGCTTCATACAAAAGAACCAGTCTTTACAATAAATGCCTTCTTCTTTACCCGTCATCCTGTCTGAAGCAACACCGCATGAATTGGCCGGCGGAACAATCACATCTTCGCCGGGTTGCCAGTCGGCAGGCATTGCCACAGCAAATTTGTCGGCGGTCTGTAGCCCGATGATCACTCTTTTTAATTCATCAAAATTACGGCCCAGTGAAAGCGGGTAATAGATCATTGCACGGATAACGCCGGTTGGATCAATGAAAAACACTGCCCT
>JANOPU010000136.1:0-9043 GCA_031422055.1 Ferruginibacter sp. | reverse complement strand
TGGTGGCACTGACGGAAGCAGGTTAAGTTATATGGGATTGCCTTGTCCGAATATTTTTACAGGAATGCAGAATATTCACAGTAAACTTGAATGGATTGGAGTAAATGATATGGTAAAAGCTGCGGAAACTATTGTGCATTTGGGAATGATATGGGAGGAGAGGACTTAAAAAACTGATTGCAGATACAAGATACTGGATTTTTCACGCGGCATATACTAAGATCCAGTATCCAGTATGTTGCTTTCTCCACCTAAAAAATAACTACCTTACATTAAAATATTCAGATTATGGACTTATTAAGAGATTATTGGTGGCTCCTCATAATTGTGTTAGCACTTTTAGGATGCTTTGTAACAGTTAACCAGGGATTTATCGGCGTTGTTACTATGTTTGGTAAATATCGCAGGATATTACGCCCGGGTTTGAATTTTAAAATTCCTTTTTTTGAGCAAATATTTAAAAAAGTAAGTGTTCAAAACCGATCTGTAGAACTCGAGTTTCAGGCAGTTACCATTGATCAGGCAAATGTATATTTTAAATCTATGTTGCTGTATTCTGTACAAAATGAACAGGAGGAAACCATTCAGAAAGTAGCTTTTAAGTTTATCAGTGATAAAGATCTTATGCAGGCTTTGATCCGAACTGTGGAAGGCAGTATCCGTGCATTTGTTTCTACAAAAAAACAGGCGGAAGTATTAAATGTAAGAAGAGATATTGTTGAAAATGTAAAAGAACAAGTTGATGTTGCTTTAGAAGGTTGGGGATATCATTTACAAGACCTACAGATCAATGATATCACTTTTGACGAAGCCATCATTACAAGTATGAGTAAAGTTGTTGCTTCCAATAATTTAAAAGCCGCTGCTGAAAATGAAGGACAGGCACTTTTAATTACAAAAACAAAAGCTGCAGAAGCTGAAGGCAATGCCATTAAAATTGCAGCTGAAGCAGAAAGGCTGGCTGCTCAATTGCGTGGACAGGGAGTTGCATTATTCCGGGAAGAAGTTGCTAAAGGAATGAGTCAGGCTGCTTCTGAAATGAAACAGGCTAATCTTGATACAAATGTTATTTTATTCAGTATGTGGGTAGAAGCTATTAAAAACTTTGCTGAATACGGGAAAGGGAATGTAATATTTTTAGACGGTGGAAGTGATGGGATGGAAAAAACCATGAAGCAGATCATGGCCATGCAACAACTTGAATCAAAAAAATAGATTTTAGAAGTGCAAAAAAAGTGTCGTAATATTTCGGCACTTTTTTATTTTAAAGTGTGTAAGTGCATCTGTTTAAAAGTATGTATTCACTGTTAAGAAGATCTGTCATTGCGGGGAACGTCCGTCATTGTAAGGAACGTCAGTAATTGCGAGGAATGTCCGTCATTGTAAGGAACGAAGCAATCTAACTTTTTAATTCATTAGATTACTTTATTTTGTGCTTCTCAACTCCCCGCATGAACGATTTGAATTTTATAAAAACTAATACGCAACTTTAAGTTGTTTTGATCAAAATAAAAAAGATAAGATTAACAAATCCTTATGCAGCATTGCGGCAATTGTTCGTTTTATTGCAGGATGTTTATAATATAAAAATAAAACAGTTTTGTATTTTTAATAAATCAGCAATCAATTATTACTCATGTTTGATATTCTTTTACAGACAGATAGTTTAAGTACTGCAGCAGCATCAACGGCAAAAGTTGAATCCGTTTGGAGTTTGTTGAGTAAGGGCGGCCCCATTATGATTCCATTGGGAATATTATTTGCACTGGCCGTTTATTTTTTTATTGAAAGATTAATGGTTGTCCGCAAAGCCGGAAAAATAGATGAAAATTTCATGAGTATCATACGTGATCATGTTAGCAACGGTAATATAGCTGCAGCACGCAGTCTTACTAAAAATACCAACAACCCCGTAGCACGTATGATCGACAAAGGCTTACAACGAATAGGAAAACCAATCGATGCTATTGAAAGAAGCATGGAAATTGTTGGTAAACTGGAAATGTATAAGATGGAAAAAAATCTTACAATGTTATCTGTTATAGCACGTATTGCGCCGCTTTTTGGATTCGTAGGTACGATTGTCGGGTTGGTTATTTTGTTAAAAGAATTTGCTACGATCAGCAATCCTTCTATCAGCCAGATAGCCGATGCGATGTATATTAAATTAATAACATCGGCCAGTGGTCTGATCATTGGTATGCTTGCGTACCTTGGGTACAGCTATTTGGATACTCAGATCAATCGAACAGCAAACAGAATGGAAGCTGCAAGCAGTGAATTTATTGATGTATTGCAGGAGCCAACAAAATAATTCATAATTCATAACTCATAATTCATAATCTCTACAATGAGTTTAAGAAAAACAAAATTCAGGGATGAACATTCAGAAGTGGACACAGGGCCTTTGAATGATATATTATTTATACTATTGATGTTTTTTTTAATGATCTCAACACTGGCAAATCCCAATGTAATTAAGATGAGTGTCCCAAAGGCTAAAAGTGATACGAAACAAAAGCAAAGTGTTGTGGTAAGTGTAGATAAAAGTAAGAATATTTATATCGGAACCAAAAAGATCATCAGTGATTCTTTACTTTCTGAATTACGTAAATATATCAATGAAGGAGATAGTGTAAAGCCTGCAGTTGTAATAAACGCAGATGCTGTAGCTGAGTGGGGCGAGATTGTAAAAGTTATGAAAGCTGCACGAAAACTGGGCGCAACCACTTCGGCAACTGTTACCGGGAACGACGAATAGCAATAACCATTCTTTGTTTTTCAAAAAGATCTTTTTTTATTTCAGCAGTATAAAGTTCATTATTAAATAAGGCAGCTGTTTCTTCAGCAAACTGCTCATGTGTTTCTAAAAATATTATTCCACCTTTATTCAAATGTGTTTTACCAAAAGCTGCTATTTTTTCATAAAACAACAACGGCCGGTTATTTTCTACAAATAATGCCAAATGGGGCTCAAATGCAACAACATTTTTATCAAGTACCGGTTTCTCATTTTCAGGAATATATGGAGGATTGCTAACGATCACATCAAATAATGGCAATAACTTCCAGGTTTCCTCATCCAGAAAGTCAGTTTGAATAAATTGAATATCCGTTTGTTGAGCTGTCGAATTTTCTTTTGCAATATCAAGCGCATCGACACTTACATCAATGGCAGTAACCTGTATTTCGGGTAAATTCTTTTTAATTGCAATGGCTATGCATCCACTTCCGGTTCCGATATCAATTAAAGCCAGACTTGTTTTATCTCTTATATGGCTGATCAAGATATCTACCAATTCTTCCGTTTCAGGCCTGGGTATCAACACAGCAGGAGAAACTTTCAATTTCATTTTGTAAAACCAGGCCTCGCCAATAACATATTGTACTGGTTTATGCATTTTCAATTGTAAAACACAAGCTGCAAAAAGTTCTTCTGTTTTTTTATCAATTATTTTCCCTGGATCTTTTATCAATCCCTGCCGGGTAATTCCTGTTAAATATTCAAATACCAGGTAGCTGATATTAGCTGCTTCCGTTCGTTCATATATTTGCTCAAGTTCAATTAATATTGACCTGTATTGTTCATTTACTGTCATCAACGCAAACATACTTAATTTTACCGCCTTGGATATACATGACATATACATGCATCGTTGTTTGCAACTGGCTGCACTTGGAGCAGGCTATGTTGCACCAAACCCCATGGTGGGTGCTGTGTTAGTTCATGAAAACAGCATAATCGGGGAAGGGTATCACAGGAAATATGGTGAAGCACATGCTGAAGTGAATTGTATTAATAGTGTTCCGGAAAAATGGCAGCATTTAATAAAGGAAAGTACATTATATGTTTCGCTTGAACCATGTTGCCATATTGGAAAAACCCCTCCATGTACCGACCTTATCATTGAAAATAAGATCCCCAATGTTGTAATTGCCTGTACTGACCCTTTTGAAAAAGTTAACGGAAGCGGAATAAAAAAATTAAAAGATGCTGGAGTGAACGTAGTATCTGGAATTCTTGAAAATAAGGCATTAGAATTAAATAAACGTTTTTTTACTTTTCATCAAAAGCACCGGCCATATATTATTTTAAAATGGGCTCAGAGTAATAATATGAGAATGGCCAATGCAGATCATTCCAGGGTGATGATCAGCAATGAAATGACTAATAAACTGGTGCACAAGTGGAGGAGCGAAGAAGCTGCTATTATGGTTGGAACTCATACAGCGCTGTATGATAACCCATCGCTTACTACCCGTTTATGGTGCGGTAAACACCCGGTAAGAATTGTTATTGATAAAGATTTAGTATTACCAGCTAATTTGAATGTGTTTGATAATACCGTTTTCACTATTATTTTAAATAAGATCAGGCAGGAAGAAGGACAAAATATTGTTTATCATAAAATTTGGGATGATGAGAATATCGTAAAATCAATTTTGAAAATTTTATATCAGCGGAACTTAAATTCCCTGATTGTTGAAGGAGGAGCTATATTATTACAATCATTCATTGATGCAGGTTTTTGGGATGAGGCACGGGTAATCACAAATAAAAATCTTGACATAAATAATGGGATTGCTGCCCCGGTTCTTGAAAATAATATGCTTATTAAAAAAGAACAGTTGCTAACAGATGAAATATGTTTTTATTACAACAATGCCTAATCTTAATAAATTATTTAAGACAAAGAAATAAATTTGAAACCACCCGAGTATTTTTTTACGATTGAGAAGACTGCAATAGAAGAATTTAAAGACAGGGGAAGCAGGTTTATTGCTTATGCATATCCGATTGACAATATTGAAGTATTTAAAAAATATCTCCGTGAATTAAAAAAGGAACATCCAAAAGCGGTTCATCATTGCTTTGCTTATAGGTTGGGTTTATCAGGCGATGATTTTAGAGTCAATGATGATGGAGAACCAGCAGGAACAGCCGGTAAACCGATATTAGGCCAAATAGACAGCCGCAAACTTACCAATACTTCGATTATTGTTGTGCGTTATTTTGGAGGCACACTATTAGGAGTTCCTGGTTTGATAAATGCTTACAAAACAGTATCCTCACTGGTGTTGCAAACGATACCTATTGTACAGAAACAGATAGAGGTGAACTATTCAATTCAATTTGATTATACGCAAGTAAATGAGATCATGCAAATACTGAAACAAGCTAACTGTTCAATTCTTCAAAAAGATCTCCAACTATTTTCAGAAATTAAAGCGGGTATACCCGCAATCAGGCTGGCTGAAGTGTTATATAAACTTAATGATCTTCGAAATATTGAGATTAAGAAAACTGGCTAACAATTGTATGCTTTAAATTGTTAATGAAATTTAACAATTTAATATTACTTTTAGTAACAACTATCAAAATAAAATGAGAAAAATTATAATATTGGTTGCACTGTTTTTAATAATTAAAACAGGGTTTAGCCAGCAATTGCATTTTACAAGCCAGTATTTGCAGCACAATACAATGTATAATCCATCAGCAGCAGGTATTTCCGGGCAAAGTATGGTAGGTGTATCCTACAGAAATCAGTGGACTTCCTTTCCGGGAAACCCAAGGACATTTATGATTTATGGTGATTTTTATCTAAAGAAATTGAAATCCGGATTAGCCACATATATCTATAGGGATGAAACAGGGCCAACAAGCAGAACAGGAATTCAGATTGCTTATTCATATCATATAAAAACCGGGGAGCATGGCAGATTAGGTGCAGGGCTTGAATTAAGAGCACTACAGTTTGCAATTGATAAAAGTAAACTGAGTGATGCTTTAGGTGGAAATGACCCAATATTAAGTGGATCTGATAGAAAGATCGGAATAGATGCAGGGGCAGGTTTATATTGGACCAACGACAAATTAAGTGTTGGGGCTGCAGTAAGCCAGTTGATACAATCCAAACTTGAACTGGCCAATGTGCCAAATTCAAAAGAAGGTGGAAAATTATACAGGCATTATAATTTTACAGCCAATTATAAGATACAAACAGGAGAAGATATTTTTATCATTCCAAATTTTATGGCAAGGGTAATACAAAATTCACCCAGTGAGTTTGATTTTGGAGCAAAAGTAGATTACCAGGATAAGATATGGTGGGCTTTAAACTGGAGGGTGAAACAATCCTGGAGTTTACAGGCAGGTTTCAAGATATTAAATAAAGTTCGGTTAACTTATTCTTACGATTATTACCAAACGCCTATCAGTTTTTTTGCCGAAGGGTCTGGAGCTCATGAGATCGGATTACAATATAGTTTTAAGAAAAAATAATTCATTCAGGCTTTTGGTAAATATATGAATCAAGAAAAAAAATATAGGGATTTTAAAAGTTTTTATCCATATTATCTGACAGAGCATAGCAATGTTAAGAACAGGATACTACACTTTTTAGGAACATTTCTTTTGCTGGGTTGCTTTGTTACAGGAATTGTAACTGGGAAATGGGGTTTATTTATTTTAATACCGATTATTGGATATGGATTTGCATGGGTAGGGCATTATTTTATAGAGAAAAACAAGCCGGCAACATTTAAATACCCATTGTATAGTCTGGCTTCAGATTTTGTTATGTTCTGGCATATGTTAACAGGTCAAATTAAGAAAAAAATGGAAAATGCAAATGTGAACAGGTAGGATGTTTATTTTATTTGAAAACATTAATATAAATTTATTATGAGAATTATTTTTCAGCATTGTATTAATACTTTTATTAAAAATCATTTTATTTAACAAAATACAGTTTCAATTTCACTTGAGCCAAAGATACTGGTGTAAGTGGATGTGCTGCAAGCTGGTTAAATAGAATAAATAATGAAAGGGGACTGATAATTTGATATTTTTCCGAAAGGCTTTTTCATATTTTGGTTTTGTTCTTTTTATTCTAAACAAATACCTTTAAAAGAATTAACATGAACTTTATAACTACCTGCTTAAAAGTATTTCTTTACGTACTTGTTTTCTGCTTGATAATTCCTTTAAAAGGATTTTCTCAGTTTTCACCTGTTACAATAACTGGGTTTAACCAGGATGTAATAGCAGAATCAGGTACCAGTGCACTGACTAATACCTCAATGGCACTTGACCTGGTATCTATTTCAAATTATGTTATGTACTCTCAAACATTCCGGACAACAAATTCTTTTGCTGGTGGCGGACTGCCTGACAATGGTTTAATAACAAGCGGGCCAGATAATTACCAGTTAGCATCATATAATTCAAATAATGTGTTGTTGATACAACGTAATCAGAATGCAGATATCAATATTAGCACTCCTTCAAAATATCGCTCATTAAGGGTCTTAGCTTTTTCATCTGAAGGAGCCAGTCTTGTTAATGCTACTTTATTTTTTGCAGATGGATCACAAACAACAGCCTTAACAAATTATAATGTAAGCGATTGGTTTAACACTACAACTAATCTTGTTTTATCTGGTTATGGCAGATGCAAAAGAACCACACCGGCTTCCGGGGCTGAAGCTTTTCCAAATAATCCAAGAATGTATTATATAGAGATACCGCTTTCATGTACAGATATGCAAAAAGATCTTCAAAAAATAAATTTTTCCAATATAACAACTGCAGGTTCAAATGCACCATTTCCTAATCTGGTCATTTTAGGCATTTCAGGTATAGCCAATTCATTACTGATAACTTCTGCAATTAATAATGCCAGTTGTTCAGTAAATGGAAATGTTATATTAACAGTTGCGGGATCGGCATCTCCTTATAATATTACATGGAATACAACACCTCCGCAATCTGGAGCAACTGCAACGAATCTTCCTCAGGGTAATTATATTGCAACCATTACAGATGCAGGAAACTGTGTCAGTAATTATCCGGTAGCCATCAGTTTGAACAATGATCTAACAATGACTGTACATCCGGATACCGCAATATGTTCGGGTGCATCTTTTAGTGCTAATACAATCAGTAATGCAGCTAATTATAGCTGGTCACCTGCAGCAGGGGTAAGCAACATAAATATTGCAAACCCTTTATTATCGCCAACATCCGCATTTACTACTTATACTGTTACCGGAACAACAGGTAATTGTACCATTAGCAGATCATTTTCAGTTACTGTAAATCCATTGCCAATATTAAATGTACATAATGATACTACCATTTGTCTGGGGGCTTCTTTTAATTCAAATGGTTCGGGTAATGCAACTAGTTATAATTGGACACCAGTAACAGGTGTCAGCGATGCTTCATTGGTTAACCCGGTACTATCACCAGCTGAATTCACCATTTATACCATAGCTGCCACTACGGGTAATTGTTTAACAATCAAATCTTTTAAAGTAGATGTTGTTCCCGGTATCACTGTCTTTGCTGGTAATGATAGAACAATAATAGAAGGACAAACAATACAATTAACTGGTAGCGGAAGCCAGGGGAATTATTTATGGACACCATCAACCGGATTATCTGCAATAAATATTCTGAACCCGAAAGCAAATCCTTTGGTTACAACAACGTATACTTTAAGAATTACATCTCCACAAAGTTGTACCGGTACAGCTGATGTTACCATAACTGTTGTTCCATATTGTATTAAGGCCATGAATGCAATTACGCCTAATGGTGATGGTATCAATGACCGATGGCTGGTAACTAATGGTAATTGCATCAGTAACGCCAGTGTGCATGTTTATAATCGCTATGGCAGTCCGGTATATGAGAACAAGGATTATAAGAATAATTGGGAAGGGACATATAAAGGGAAACCTGTACCCGATGGAACGTATTATTTTGTGATAGAATATAAATTGCTGGATGGCCGGGATGTATTTTTAAGGGGGAATCTTACTATAATTCGTTGACACTGAGATAGAGAAGTGTAGTTATGGGATAAATATTAAATTATTTTTTTTCATATTTCCAATTTCAATAACACTTTTCTAAAGAATAATTATTATTTCCTGAATGATTCGCTTACTAACAGGTCTTTACATCCTGCAGTATATGTATAGAAACCCTCACCACTTTTTATACCTAATTTATCAGCCATGACCATATTCA
>JANOPU010000135.1:0-14460 GCA_031422055.1 Ferruginibacter sp. | reverse complement strand
AACCGGACATCCTTATTTGTCAAAGGGAAAAAATACCCCGTGTTCGATCATAATATTCATAAAGGATTTATAAATATTCATCAGTATACCAATAGTAAAGTTGCAGGTATTTATAATGAAAAAGAAGATCGAAATGAATTATCTGATTCAGCCATTGCCTTTTTCCGGAATACAGTTTCAATGCTTCAGCAAAAAGGAAGTAGAGTAGTATTCGTTTCGCCACCTGAAAAACATTATTCAGTGAAAAAAGATGTTGCTTTCAGCATGCAGGCAGATTCAGTATTTAAGCATATAGAGCGGGAATTCAAATTAACACATCTTCATTTTGAAAAAAATGTTCTTTTTACTGATGAATATTTTGTAGATGATATCCATTTAAATGAACCCGGAACAAGGATCTATTCATTGCTATTAGCCGATTCCATCAAAACTATTAATGATGAAATAAAATAGTTTAAAATGCATCAGACCGATTTTCCTTTCATTGCCAGAGAAACAGCTTCATCCATAACCCTTTCTGCATAAGGCCTGGAGATATCATTAAGCTCCTCTATCTTTTTTAGAATCAGATCTTTATCATTCATAGTTATTGCCAACTGAAGTGCCTGCATGCCGTTGGCAGTCTGTATCAATTCATCGCTGATCAAAAGAGCTGCATTTTTTTGAAGAAATCTTTCAGTAGTTTTTAATAACTGTTCCCCTTCTGTTTTTGCTTCTGTGAGTGCTCTTACAGCAATGTCATCTTTTGCATGTGTTATAGAATCAAGCAGCATAGTTTCAACTTCTGAATCTGTAAGTCCGTATTGAGGCTTAACTTCTATACTTTGTTCAACTCCGCTTCTTAATTCTTTGGCTGAAACGGTAAGGATACCATCAGCATTGATCAGAAAACTGACTTCTACTTTTGGTAAACCTGCAGGCATGCCCGGAATTCCTTTCAAAATAAATTCAGCCAGCATCCTGTTATCTTTTACCAGATCACGTTCGCCCTGGTAAACACTGATACGCATTCCGGGCTGACCATCAATCTGAGTAGTATATTGCCTGGAAGCTTTTGAAGGGATCTTTGCGTTACGTGGTATTAACACATCCATCAAACCACCGGCTGTTTCAATTCCAAGACTTAAAGGCGTTATATCCAGTAATAAAAATTCTTTGTTATTCCCTGCCAGTATATCGGCTTGTATGGCAGCTCCCAGCGCTACAACTTCATCCGGATCTACTGTATCATTTACTTTCCTTCCAAAGAATTTACTCACAGACTCTTTTACTAACGGAACCCTGGTACTACCTCCTACCATTACCACTGTTTCAATATCTGAAATTTTTAAACCGGCATCTTTCAAGGCATTTTTACAACAGGTTATTGTTTTATCTACAAAAGGCTGTATCAAAGTTTCAAATTGTAATTTACTCAGAGAAAGTTTATCTTCATTAAGCTCATCTTCAAAATTTTCATTAGCTGACAAATGTTTTTTTGCATCTTCAGCTTTTAAACGAAGCGCCTGTGTCAATGATTTATTGTTTACCAATTCATCTGCCGATATTCCTGCAAGTGACACCCAGTGCTGTACAATAATGTTATCAAAATCATCTCCGCCTAAATAGGTATCGCCGTTTGTAGATAATACTTCAAAGATGCCTCCTGCTATTCTAAGAATTGAGACATCAAAGGTCCCTCCTCCCAGGTCATATACAGCAATGATCTTTGATTCATTTTTATCGAGGCCAATTCCATAAGCCAGGCTTGCAGCAGTTGGCTCATTGATGATCCTTAATACATCAATACCTGCAAGTTTACCGGCATCTCTTGTTGCCTGTCGTTGAGCATCATTGAAATAAGCGGGCACCGTTATTACAGCTTTATTCACCGGAGTTTTAAGTATATGTTCGGCACGTTGTTTTAGTTCCTTCAAAATGAAAGCGGACAGATCAATCGGTGAATAAAATTTATTCCCAACCTGCACTTTTACGAGACTTTCTGTATTATCATCGATCACTTTATAAGTAAAGAATGACGAGTTATTTTTTATATCATTATAACTTTTTCCCATCAGCCTTTTTGCTGAAAAAATAGTCTGTTGCGGAGCTGTGATCAAATATTCCTTTGCTTTATCGCCAACGGTAACATTAGCATTTTCATCAAAATGAATAACAGATGGAACCAATGCACTTGCGTTATGCTCCCTCAATACAGTTGGTTTTTGGGTCTCCGGGTGAATGATAGCAATTAAACTATTGGTTGTACCCAGGTCAATTCCCACTATTATTTCTTCTTTTTGCAAACTTCCGGTTGCTATGTTAATACCTATCCTGGCCATAATTTTTAAAACAATTTATTTGCAAAAGTAAAAATAAAAAAGGCTGCCTGTTAACAGCAGCCTTTAGTTCATTTCCGTTTTTGGGAATATTATCGCATCAGGTACATTTTACCGTAGCCTTTGATAAAAAAATCATATTTACCATTTTTATCAATCTGATTATTAATTTGATCAAACCCATCCATTTTTCTTCCCTTTAAATTTGTAAGGAACCGGTAGAGGTAAACTCCGTTAGCCAGTTTATCTCCATACATATCTGTTCCATCCCATTTAAAATCAGTAATATTTCTGCCAATGTGTATGGGCCCTAATTCTGCCTTTGTTATTTCCCGTACCACTTTTCCGGTGATCGTTAAGATCTGTATCCTGATATTCTGAGGCACTTCACTTCCTGTAATGGTAAACACGAAAGCAGTAGAAGTTGTAAATGGATTTGGATAATTCAGCATATTAGAGATCATCGGTTTATTGATAACAGTAAACAACACCCTAAAATCAATTGCCCCTGCTTCATTTCCAGCTGCATCTTTACCGGATACGATCAATTCATACTCGCCATCATCAGGAAAATAAGGCCTGAATTCAATGCTTGCAGTATTTTCACCACTGCTTAAATTTGCAGGATTAAAATGCATCGTATCGCCAAAGTAATAACTACGTATTGACTGATCAGGAAATCTTACCTGCAATTTTATCAAAGAAGTATCTTTTAACTCCAGAAAACGACTCTCATCTTTTAACTTTATTAGGATTGCAGGCTTAGATGATATGATATCTTTATTAAGGATATGTACTCCATCAAAAGTTACGTCCAGTAAAGGATTTACCCTGTCTTCTTTTGTATAAAACCCTTTATACAAAACATTGTTATAATGATATTGTTCTTTCTGATCATTATCAGGGTTAAATTCAATATATAAAATATTATTTCCAGGGTAATTTCTGGTATCAATGGTATAATTAACGGTAAGGGTATCACCGGCAATCAGTATCTTTCCTTTAGGGATGTCAATGGATGTTGTTACATTATTCCTGTCAGTGATGCTGAATTTTATTTTCATCATACTGTCAAAATTCGTCTGGCTGATATTTTTAAATGCCAGAGAAAATGCAATCGGTTCTCCCTGCTCAACAGTGTCTTTCATTTTAAATAATATATTCGGAGCAACCGCACCTTCCGGAACAAAATCTGCATTTACCCTTAAGTAACGCAATTGGTAAGGTGTGGCAAAAGTAGGATCACTGTTTAACATTCTAAGTTTGATGTTTGGATAAATTGCAGCATCAATGAATGCAAGGCTGCTGTCTTGTGCAGGTGCAACGGTTGCAAGTTTATCTGTGGTACCATCAGATCTGATACCCCATACTTCCACCTTTACATCATCTTTTAAAGGCAATGGATCTACTGTAGATCCTCTCCAATGCAAAGCAGTCCATTTTGCTGCCGGGCCATAAACCGGTGATTCAATACTACCACTGGTATTGGTGGTAATTAATGGAATTGACTGATCAATATATGATGAATCTTTTGGTCCGATGACCTGTGTGGGAGTATATGAACTATTTCCCTTACGGAAGAAGTATAAAAATGGTTGATTCCGCGTAAAACTATCTATTTGAGAGAACCCTATAGATTTTAATTTATGATACAGACTGTTACCGGAACCATATAATAAAGTATCTGCTTTCCATGAATTAATAAAAGAGGTATTGGTAGTTCTGCCCAGATTTGTTATTGCAACATACATACCGTTTGGTATAGAATCGATAAAGTCCATAGCCCGCTTACGGTAAGGTATACCTCCCGGGTTGGCATAGGGGAATTCAAAAAATCTTCGGGTAGAATCAGTTGGTGTAGCCCCATTTTGGCATACTCTAAAACTACCATATAATCCGTTGGTTGGAGTATTTCCGTTGAAAACAGCATTCCGGTTTCTCCATGGAGTTAGGGTTGTACTGTCAAAAACATAAAACTGAATATTACTATATACACAACCATACAATTCCAGTTGATCAAAATCCAGGTTTACGTTTATTCTATCAAATGTAAAAAATGGAAATAATCCTGTTCTGATCGTTAAACTTCTGGGTACTTGTTTGAAACTGAACGTACGGTCAGGATTCAGATTAATATTAGTATAATTATCTTTTAAATGCTGGTAATAATGCGACTGATTAAAGCCTGTTGAACTGGTAGGCAGGTAGATAAATGAAAAGCTATTCCATATATATGGCAAATTACCAATTGGAATCATAGCAACTCTCCAGTAATAAACGGTACTGTCTGTAAACGTTATATTAGCAGGAACGAATTCAACAAGTCCGCCCGGACCGCTTTTGTTATATATTTTTTTAAAAGAAGAATTAAACAATTCCGTTGTATCAAATTCCATTACGTACTGCCTTGTGTCGCTTAACGGGTTTGCAGTATTGGCTACATAAGTTATGTTCTGCTGATTTACGATTGAGAAATTATATGGAAATGACGGACGAAGTTCATCCTCAAAAATATAAAAGTCTTTGGTGATAATATTATTTGTTTCAAATAATTCATCAATTTTATTTGTATAATCCAGTGATACGATAATTTGATTTAATCCTTTATCTGTTACCGGGTTAATCGAAACCGTTAGATCAAGTGAATCCTGGTATTTAATTGCCGGAATTAATTGATTATACAAAATACGAATAGTATCATTTGGTAATTTTCTTTTTACAGACACCCAAATAGAATCATTTACCACTTTGCCGATATTGGCCATTTTTATTTTTACATTGAAATTATTATCGGCAACAGAAATAATAGTCGGACTGACCTTTACCATTTGATCTTCTACTACAAAGTCGGGTTTAGCAAAGGCATTGATACTTATTGCAGGATCGCCGTGAAGGGTAACTTCTTCTAAATGAACACGGGTATAATAATCTATGTTTGGATTAGATCCGCCAAGATTTTGAATAACATCTTTTATCTGGTTACCGACAGAATTGCCATACATAGTACGGCTGAAAGCATTATAAAAATTAGTATTGTAGAAATTCAGGAATGGAGGAATACCAAAATGCGTATCAGCAAGAAATCCGATACTACCTCGTTGGTTTGCCAGTACATATTTTTCAGAAAGAGAAAGATTTCCAGACAACCGAAGCTGGTCAAATACATAAAAATTACCTGCACTACAACCACTAACATTAAAGAAAGGATATTTTCCGGCATTATTATATATCTGCGGATCGCTCAGGTTAAACTCAAAAGTGCTGGCAGAAGAGTGCCCAAAATAACCGATAAACCCGATACCATTATCAAACAATTCTTCGATCCGCTGGCTGTTTGCCTGCTGAACGGAACCCGTAGCAGTTTTGGCAAATGTCTCCACATGTCCTCCAAATAAAGAATCTTCTGCAATCACTTTATAGCCATTCATGTATTGCTTGAAAATATCATTTTCCAGGCTATCCTTACCTCCTGCAACGTGTATCATGTCTTTCATCCAGGCTTTACTGCTGATTGTTGATCCGGGTGTTTGTTGTGCCTGATCATATTGAATCACTTTTTGCAGATAGTAATTTATTTCAGTGCCATTAATTACACCCAATCTTCCAATAGGTATTATTGGTAAAACGGATCCGGGTTCAGCAGAAAGTAAGATATCAGAAGCCGGCCATCCAAATGTGGGTAAGAAATTTAATTTATTAGCTAATGGATTATTTTCATTTGCTTTTTGCTCCATATAATTCAATCCCCTGCCGATAAGAAAAGCATATTTCGGTTTTACTGCAAATTGTTGGTCTGCATAACGTATAAAATCTCTTATTGCACCCGGATGACCTTTGATTCCAAAGCCGAACTGATCAGTTAGTTCATCAATATTATACACTTTTGTATTAAAATTTCCACCTGCAATTGTATTTCGGTATTGCCTGTATTGATCTACGTAGTTATTACCATTACCATCATTATATAATGCGGAATTGCTAATAATAAGATAATCACCTTGTAAAGAAGTATTAGCGAAATCCAAAAAATTTCGTTGGGTTAATGAATTAATGATATTTACATTGGCCGCTTCCTGGTTTATCAACATGAATTTTCTAATCGCCGATGCTGAAGCCGGAAGTACAAATTTGACTTTACCAGGAGTAGAAACAATATCCCCAATATAACGGCTACCCGAAGTCATATCGTACAAAATAGGAGCAATTGTACCGTAGTTTACATTATCGATCAACAGGTAATTTCCTGTTGCAGATGCCGCGAGTTCAAAATAAAAATTCTTTTGATTATTAAAATTAAAAGTTGCCGGATAAGTAATACCAATATACGGTACAACAATCCGGTCGTTGGTAACTGTAGAATTATTATTTACATATATTGGTACATATGCAGGGCTTTGTAACAAGGTAATTGGAAGATTATCCAAATTAACCCTCCCGGCACTGAAATACGGCATTGGTGCATCATAAATAACATTTTGAAATATTTTAACCCGTAGATTCCTTGCATTATCTGCATTACCAAAAGCATTCACTCTTACTGATAAACTGTTTGCAGGGCCTGCAGTATAAACATTGAGGCCAAAAATTTCCTGTGTAAAATCACAACAGGGTGCAACATCAAAAGAAGACCAACCTTCGCCATCATCATAAGCAGATGAATAAACATATTCCCCTACTACCTTGGCTGCACCTCTGCAAATTTGCTGTTTGAAATACAAATCTACTTTACGTAAAAAATAAGCATCAGGTGTTGCAGTGCCGGGAGATGGATTTACAGCATTCGTATATCGCAAATTTCCGCCTGTTGTATTCACAGTTAAGAAATAAGAAACCGTATCTGTTTCAAGGCTATACCTGTCTGCAAGTTGAAAACTCTGATTTCGGTATAATTGATTATCCGGTTTACCGTCATTCATTTCTCCCCAAAATTCAATATAATCGCTTAAGCCCAACGAACCGCTGGACACTGATGTATAAATTCTGATTTCTGATCCATTGCGCCATAACTGAAAATTAGCGGCGTTTACAGAACTCAAGCCTGCTGTAGATAAAACTGACTGTGGAATACGGCATAGCGTGTCTTTTCCTATACGGAATTTATAATAGGTCTTATTATAGTCTATCCAGTTATTATTCAATTGTGCAAATACGGATGAGCCGAGCAACAAAAAAAACGGAATTAGTAATTTTTTCATCATACTGATGTTGTTATTATTTTTCATCATTTCGTTTGCCAAAATTAAGGCGTAAAGAAAATACATGTGTAAACAATGGGTTTTCCTGGTTGGCAAGATTTGTAAATGCATAATCTAACATTACATTCTTTATTTTAAAACCTGCGCCTAAACTTGGTTGATATATCCATACTTTCTTTAAATTCAATGTATCACCGTCTGAAAGTGCTCTTTGGAAATTTGTGATACCTGCTCTGACAAAAAATATATCTTTTAGTGAGGCTTCCATTCCAATATGCGGATCAATACTAATGGTATTATTGCTTATAACGGTATTACGTTTGCCATCAAAAGTAACAGCTGCATTAATTTCAGCAAGCAATTTTACTGATTTTCCGATATTGAAATCATACCCGCCACCCAATGAAATTCTTGGTGCGGTAAGTTCAGTTGATTTTATGGGAATATCATTTTTTGTAAGATATAAAACTTCCTTTTCCTTTTCAGTAAATTTAAATGACCAGGCATTGAAAGTGGTTGTAAGATCCTTTGCCACAATGCCGGCATGCCATTTTTCTCCATGCATCTGTAAACCGGCATCAATGCCAAAACCCCAGGCTGTTGCAAATTTTCCAACTTTTCTGTAAATAACTTTTGCATTAGCCCCAAAGCTGATCCTTTTGGTTTCAGTCTCTTTTATGTTTTGGGCAAATGAAAAAAGAAAAGCATAGTCGGCAGACGAAAATGTCTGAATGTTATTGTAGTTGATACTTCCATCAGGTTCAACTAAAAAAAGTGTATTGGGAATATCATCTACTGCAAATCTTAAAATAGAAAAACCCAGGGTTCTTTTATTCTCCTGAACCGGTATTGCTACAGAAGCATAATCATATTTTGCAATGCCAGCAAAATATTCTGCGTGCATGATACCTGCATTCGGATGATCTTTAACTCCTGTTAACCCTGCAGGATTCCAATATCCGGCGGTAGCATCATTAACAGATGCAACCTGGGAATTACCCATGGCCAAACCTCTGGCACCGGCACCAATATTTAAAAACTCATTTGAATATTTTCTGAATTGAGCATGTACAATGACAGGAGAAAATAGTAAGATTAAAATGGTTGCAATTAGGATTTGCTTCATAGAAATGTGATTAATAAAAACTGAAATCCGGGTAAATTATAAGCTGTAAACGTATTTTCACGTAACAAATTGTGAAAAATAACAATTTAAAGTTACAAAATTTATTGTAAAACTACGTAGGAAGTAAATTTACAAACACCTGGTATTCAAAGTTTAAAATAGCTTCTATGCACAGATTCATTTCTTAAACAAAAGGCTGCTTCCCAATGGTAAATTTTATTCACTTGCTATGTTTAGATTGAACCCTGTTTTGATGAGAATACTTGTATTAGAAGAAGCTGAAATACTTCGACAGGAAGTATTGCTGTTAATGACCGGGTAATGTATCACCCCGCTTTTAATAATAACATCTGTTTTGGCATCAGGTAAAATTCCGCATGGCCAGTTACCGGTATCTTCCCAGGCTGTACTTACTGTGCCACCCCATATTGCGGTGTATTTTAAAATAAATTCGGGGCTGTTTACCAAATTATTATTCCCGGTATACACACACCGGTACTTATATCCAACCATAGATGATTGAGTATTATTGATCATTAGTGTAGCCGTATTTACCCCACTGTATAAAATGCCGTTAATGATATCTGTAAAACCTGTTCCCGTATTAACCTGCCATTGCATGGAACCGGTTGATGGAGCAGCAGTAAATGTGATATTTGAACCCTGGCACGCCGGCATTATTGTATATATATTTTTAAACAAAATATTATTAAAATAAAACTGTTCGGGCTGATCCTTATCAGGATTCACTTCGAGTTTCAACTGGCTATTACCGGAAAAATTTGTCAGTGGAATAGCAAATGAAATAATTGCGGTATCACCTGCTGTCAGAGGTTTTATTCGGGCGCCATTAGCAAGATTATTAAAAACAATGGTTGCGCCATCTGTTTTTGTTATTGTTAATCTGACCTTAATGCTGTCAAAAGCAACATGAGATATATTCTTAAACGCCACTTTTAATTGAAGTGTATCCGTTGTGGTCAATGTATCAGAATATTGAAAGTAAAGATTAGGCGATAAAGCCCCTTCAGGATAATTATCTGAGGTGATCATCCAATATTTTAATTGCTCGGACATGGCATTTTGCTCATCCTTGCTATTCATTTTTAATTGCAGTTGCGGATAAACACTTGCATTGATATAAGAAAGGGATGTATCTCTTGATTCATAAACTGTACCGAGGTAATTGATATTTCCATTGACGTCTTTTCCATGTATATCAAAGGAATGTTCATGTGTACCGGTCAAAGCATTCGGGATACTATCCCATTTAAAATTTTTCCAGTTCTTTACAGGCCCAAACCATGGCGAACTTACATTTCCTTCTACTGCTTTTCCTGAGATCAAAAAAGTATCTACTATTTGTTCGTTTACAAGTGATCCAAGGTGTTGCCGAATTGGGAAATTAATGGTGTCGCCTTTTTTAAATAAAAATAAGAATGGAATATTCCTGTTAAACTGATCGATCTGATGTAAACCCAGGCTATGTATTTTATGCCATAAAGAAATACCACTGCCCAGTGTGGAAGTATCAGCTTTCCAGCTTTCTGCAAATGAAGTGTTCGTTGTACGCCCAAGGTTTGAAACTGAGACAATATAACCATCAGGAATACTATCAATGAACTGTATGGCTTTAGCCCTGAATGCACTGTTTGCATAAGGAAATTCAAAGAAAATTCTGTTCGGGTTTCCGGCATTTGAACAAACATTTGCACTTCCAAACCTGCCGGTTCCGGTTGCAACATTATAATTCTTCCAGGGCTTTAATGTTAATGGGTTATAAACAACAAATTGTAAACTACTGTAATTACAACCATAAATTTCCAACTGGTCATTGTCAACATTCACATTTATCTGATCCCAGCCGTAATAAGGATGCAAACCTGTTCTGATCAAAAGTTTTCTTACTTTATTTTCAAAAGTGAAATTACGGTTTGTGCTGTCGATATACATAGACTCATAATCATTATCAGTGTATTGAAAGTAATGCGCCTGTCCGTAACCGTCATCAGCAATTCCGTTAATATAAGTAAAGGAACTGCCCAGCCATCTCGTGGTAGCAGAAACAGGGCCTATTCCCAACCGCCAGTAATAAACAGCACTGTCTGATAATGCAATACCCGGTAAAAACTTAATGATTCCACCTGAATCAATTACCGTACGGGTAATTTTAAATGGTGAATTAAAAAGCCGGGTTGTATCCATTTCCATTACATATTCTTTTTCACCACTAAACGGATCGGCTGTGGAACCATATATTTCGAGTCCCGGGCCATTATTTACAATTGAATATTGATATGGAAATATTGGCCTAATCTCATCAGCAAAAACTGTAAATTCTTTTGTGCTAGTATTATTTGTTTCTGATAATTCTGAAACCTCATTTCCGGCATCTATCGTAACTAATATCTTATTAACTCCTTTATTCTGCAAAGGATTTATCATTAACGGTACCTGTAAAGTGTCTTCAAAAAGCGTTGCTTTTATTCGCCTTGTAGCCAAAACTCTTATAGAATTGTCAGGTAATTGGTGTTGAATTAAAATATCAATGGAATCATTTATTGCCCGTCCGATATTCAGTACTTTAACAGTGATCGTTACCTGCTCATCTGCCACACTGATTACTTCAGGATTTGATGTAATCAAAGAATCTTCAATGGTATAATCGGGTTGTGAAAAGGGATTCAATTTTACAGCAGGATCTCCATGATAAGTAATTTCTTCAGCATGAATTCTTGTTGGAAAATCATTCAGATAAGTATTTGAAATAAATTCCATGGTGCTTTTCATTATATTTCCAACAGATTGTCCGTACATCAGTTTTGCAACATTCCTGTCAAACTGGTCTGTAAAAAAATTAAGTTGCTGAGGCAATCCGAAATGAGTGTTTGCAATAAAACCAATACTTCCTTTATTGGCTGAAAAAATATATTTTTCACTTAAGGTTCCTTTATTAATTGCCCTGAGGGTATCAAACAAAAACAAGTTGCCTGAATTACAACCGTTTACCATGATCAATGGATATTTACCGGTATTGTTATAATTCTGTGGATTGTCTAAATTAAATTCAAGTGTGTTTGGAGAAGAATGGCCAAAGTATTTTAAGTAAGTCATTCCTTCGCTAAATAGATCATCAATAGTTTTTTTAGAACCAGTTGCAGTGTAAGATCCGGAGTTCTTATTAAACGAGTAAACTTTCGCTCCAAACGAAGTATCAGACATGATCTGGCTATATCCGCCCATATAAAAATTGATCAGGTTGGCCAATGAAGGATCATCAATTGCCCCGGTGATCTGGGCAATATTTTTCATCCAGCCTTTTTCAGCATTGGTTTGAGGTCCAGAATTTTGTATTAATTCGAATTGCTTTACTTTATTCAGATAATCTCCGATCTCCTGACCATTGATTGCAGAAAGGCGGCCGATGCCAATCTGAGTGAATGTACCTGTTCTGGTTGATAATAATAAATTATCTGAAGCAGGATAACCAAAAGTTGGCACCAATGCAAGTCTGTCAATATTCGGGTCTGATTCATATTTTTTAAAATCAGGATAAGTTAACCCCTTCCCTATTAAATAAAAATATCGTGGAGTTGTACTAAAATTTGCCAAAGCATAATTTCCAAAATTTCTAACTGCCAACGGATGATGTTTAATACCATAAGCAAACTGGTCAGTTAACTGATTGATATCTGCAATAACAGCATTAAAACTTCCACCGGCAATACTATTACGATAAACCCGATACTGCTCAACATTATCATTTCCAAATCCATCATTGAATAATACAGGATGGCTGATAATTACATAATTGCCCTGATTTGCAGGTAAAGAATAATCTATAAAATTCCGTTGAGAAAAATTCTGAATATTTTTAATATTAGCCGGTTCAGCATTCAATAAAATAAATGAACTTGTTAGTGTGAGTGCGGGAATAACAAATCTTACTACTGAACCATTTATATCGCCGGCAAATCGTTGATTGTTGGTTAAATCAAACAATACCGGTGCAACAGTCCCAAAATTAAAATTATTTATTTCCAGGTATCTTGCTGATCCTGCCGGCAATTCAAAAGCAAATTGTGATTTACCTTCAAAATTATACAAGTGAGGATATTTTAATTCATAATAAGAAACAACGATCTTATCTGATGAAATCCCCGCATTTACAAATTCCATATTTGCAGTGCCACTACTGAAAGTACTAAGCGGAATATTTTCGATATGATATCTTTTGATTGTATAACCATTTATTACAGAATCAGCAATGATCGTTCCGTTGATTTTTATATGGCAAGTTTTGCTTGCAGATGAATTTCCAGCTACAATTGCATCTAAGGTTGCAGGCAAGCCGGAATTATCCATGTAAATGTTGCTGTTATTGTCAATTAATGAGCCGGGGAAAACATCAGCACTAGACCATCCTTCTGCAGTTTCATAAGAAGAAGAATATAGTAATTGCCCATAATCTATTGCAAATCCTGCATTCTGCTTTACTTTAAAAGATTTTATTAATGTGTGAATAAAGCCCGTTTCAGGAAGTAAAATGTTTGCTGCAACATTATTAGCTACAGCTGTCAGTCTTTTATTTACACCGTTGCTTACAGATAAAAAATAAGAGGAGGTATCTGTCAATAAACTCAATTTATCGCTCATCTGCAAACTATCATATTTATACAATAGCCTGTCAGCCTTACCATCATTGATCTGGCCATAAAATTCTATGTAATCTGAAATACCGAAATTACCTGTTGGAATAGAGGTAAAAAGTGCAATTTCTTTACCATTACGCCAAAGTTGAAATTGCTCTGCCGGAATAGCTGCTAATCCAATTGATGCCAAAGTTGGTTGTGTAATACGATATAGGCCATTACTGCCTGCTTTAAATTTATAGTAAGTTTGACTATAATTGATCCATTCGTTACTATATGTTTGGGCACATAAGGTACCTGTTGAGAAAATAAATATAAATCCAAGTAAAAAATTTCGCATTTGGTCTATTTCAGGTTATATATCGCTTTTACCAAGCATTTATTGCAAACGAATAACTTAATTGAATATTGGATAGATATTAATTATTAACTGATGGTAGAGGTTTTTTAAGCGTATAGAGCTTACAAATATAAATATTTGAATTCATATTTTATGCATATTTTGAATAATTTTGAACCAAATCTAAAATAAGATTCATGATCAATATAATAGCTGAATTGCAGTGGAGGGGAATGATACAGGATATTATGCCGGGAACAGAAGAACAGCTTTTAAAGGAGATGACCACTGTATATATTGGTTTTGACCCAACTGCAGATAGCCTTCATATAGGTAGCTTGGTGCCTATTTTACTCCTCTTGCACCTACAAAAAGCTGGTCATAAGCCAATTGCACTTGTTGGTGGTGCAACTGGAATGGTAGGCGACCCAAGTGGTAAAAGTGAAGAAAGAAACCTTTTAAGTGAAGAAATTCTGTATGAGAATGTAGCGGGAATAAAGGTACAATTGGAAAAATACCTTGATTTTGACCCCTCAAAACCCAATGCTGCTGAAATGGCTAATAATCTCGATTGGTTTTCAGGAATAAGCTTTCTGAATTTCATCAGAGATATTGGCAAACATATTACTGTAAATTATATGATGGCAAAGGAGAGTGTTAAAAAACGACTGGAAGGAGAAACCGGGATTTCATTTACAGAATTCAGTTACCAGCTGATTCAGGGTTATGATTTTTACTGGCTTTACCAGCATAAGAACTGCAAACTGCAAATGGGAGGAAGTGACCAATGGGGAAATATTGTAACCGGAACAGAATTGATCCGGCGAAA
>JANOPU010000134.1:0-4845 GCA_031422055.1 Ferruginibacter sp. | reverse complement strand
TTTTGAAAAAAATAAGAATAGAATGGGAAAAATATTGTGATATTCTGAGCTATTGCCTTATGCCAAATCATTTTCATTTTATGTTAATGCCAAATGAAGATGCCTGTAAACAAATAATTATGGCTGAAAAAATCACAGCTTTGCAAAACCTTTCTAAGCAAATAGGCATAACACTTAGTTCTTACACAAAAGCCATCAACAATCAGAATAATACTTCCGGCAACTTATTTCAGAAAAAAACAAAAGCGAAATGTTTAAATAACACTAATCAGCCCGATTTAAATGGCCCTATAACTGAACCAATTTTTGATTATATTACAAATTGTTTTCTTTATATTCATCAGAATCCGCTCAAAGCTGGTTTGGTAAATGATCTGAAAGATTGGCAATATTCTTCCTGGCTTGATTATGCAGGATTGAGAGATGGAAATTTATGTAACCAAGAAAAATTATTTCAATTAACCAGCCTGTCTGAATATGAACTTATTGGTAAAAATATATTATTGAATGAAAAAATTATTGAAAAGATTTTTTAGGTTAATAAGTGGTCAGGCGACTAAAGTGGCCAGACCACTTAGGCTATTTCAATACCTTTTTTTGATTTTATCTGGTTTCCCATCAAAAGGCCAAAACAATATCAATATTGTTCCCTTGCCTGCAGAACTTAAGCCCGGTATTGGAAATTTTACAATCAATAAAAATACACAGATCATTCTTGAAGGCAGTGGGTTGGAAAAGAAAGCAAAATTCTTGAATGATCATTTAAAAAAAACAGTTGGCTTCACTTTATCAATAAGCAAAATAGCAACTAATAGTAATAAGGTCGTTTTGAATTATGAAAGATTGGGTCATCAATTTCCAGGTGCCTACCACTTGGAGATCAATGATAAAGAAATTTATATTGCAGGAGATAATGAAACCGGGGTATTTTACGGAATTCAGACTTTAATTCAATTACTTCCTGAAAAAACTTACTATCCATTAACCATTCCTGCATTATCCATTAAAGATCATCCTCGTTTCCAATATCGTGGTATGCATTTGGATGTAGGCCGGCATTTTTTTTCAGTTGATTATATAAAAAAGTATATTGATTATTTAGCTGCATACAAATTCAATGTTTTTCACTGGCATCTAACAGAAGATCAGGGTTGGCGCATTGAAATAAAAAAATATCCAAAACTTACATCTGTTGGAAGCTATAGAAACGGAACAATCATCGGCAGTTATCCGGGAACAGGAAATGACAGTATTCATTATGGCGGATTCTATACACAGGAACAGATCAAAGAAATTGTAAAATATGCTGCTGACAGGTACATTGAAATTATTCCTGAAATTGAAATGCCCGGGCACTCATCTGCAGCTATAGCCGCCTATCCACAGTTGAGTTGCTTTCCTGATGAATCAAGTGCAATCCCACCAAACACAGCATGGTCAGGCAGCCGTAATGGAAAACAGGTTCAACAATCCTGGGGTGTTTTTGAAGATGTGCTTTGCCCGACGGAATATACTTTCAAATTCCTGGAAGATGTGATCGATGAAGTGATCCAATTATTCCCATCAAAATATATACATATCGGTGGAGATGAATCGCCGAAAGAATACTGGAAACGTTCTGCCTTTTGCCGGCAGTTTATCATAGAAAAGAATTTAACAGATGAGCATGGATTACAGAGTTATTTTATTCAGCGTATAGAAAAATATATCAACAGTAAGGGTAAAAAAATAATCGGATGGGATGAGATACTGGAAGGTGGCCTAGCCCCAAACGCAACCGTTATGAGTTGGAGAGGTGAAGCTGGTGGCATAATTGCAGCCCGGCAAAAACATGATGTGATCATGACTCCGGGCGATCCGCTATACCTCAATCACACTCAAAGCAACAATGAAGACTCTGTTACTCAGGGCGGATATAACCCTATTGAAAAAGTTTATAATTATGAACCAATCTCTAAAGAAATTTCAATTGAAGAAGCTAAATATATTTTAGGGGCGCAAGGAAATATGTGGTCTGAATACCTGAAGAATGAAAAAAAACTAGAATACATGCTTTTCCCCAGGCTGGCTGCATTAAGTGAAGTATTGTGGAGCCCGAAAGAAAAAAAGAACTGGAATGATTTTGAAAAACGGCTTCCTGAAATCCTTAAAGATCTTAATGAAAAAAATATCAATTACAGTAGTGCTTACTATGATCTTAAAGACAGTATATATTCTAAAAATGGAAATTTGGTCTGGGAATTAAAAAATAACAGTGATCAAATGTTAAAGGCTGCTTTAGTTTCTGACGCTCCGCTTACTTTCGATAATCAAAGCTACTTTACTCTACCTATGTATATTGCGCCATTTGAATTCAAAAAAAACTATATTGGTATAGCTGCAATTTATGATATAAATAATAAAAAAATCTTATCGAAGATCGAACGAGAATTTCATTTCAATAAAGCCACTGCAAAAAAAATTACGCTTGCAGAACCAGCCTCTATGAACTATCCGGGTGATGGCCCTTTTACTTTGGTCAATGGCATACAAAATAGTAAAGGAATGAGTAAATCATCAGATTTTTTGGGATTTTCCGGAAATGATCTGGATGCTACTATTGATCTTGGTGAGGAAATTGCAATTTCAACAATTACTTTACATGTATTTGATCAACCCGGCAGTTGGATCTATTTGCCTGCTTTTATTCAATTAACCCTTTCTTCAAATGAAAAATCAACTGAAATAGAAAAAAATAAAGGTACGGTTGTGAAAAGGATCATAAACCCCTTTAAAGAAACAGGTTTAAAAACAATTTCTATTGATTGTAAACAAACTTGTCGTTATCTGCATATTATTGCAAAAAACATTGGAATAATTCCTGATGGAAATCCCGGTTCAGGAAACCCTGCCTGGTTATTTGTTGACGAAATAGAGGTGAATTAGATCAATGATCTTCAACTTAATACACTGTCTTATTATTGATCAATTAATTACATTGCATTAGTTTGTAATATCTTTTAACCAAAAATGTTTTCCAATAATTTATCATTATTTGATCTCATTGTTCATTCTTAATTTAATATTGAAAAAGCTGCATAAAATAATTATCTTTATAATTCAATTTTTTATATAATCTTTTATAATTCAATGAAAAGAATTTTATTTTTATTCATTCTTACCAGTTGCTTTTTTACCTCTACATCGCAGAATCTGTCTTTTTCATGTCCAAGGGATACAATTTTAGGATGTAATACAGCCTGCTTCACAATTAAAGGTCAATTCCCTGATATCAGAAGTCTTGCCACTGATTATACTTATAATGAGGTTACGCCCATTTCGCAATGCAGGCCATATGTACCGCCAGATGTAATTGGACCTTCCGCAAATTTAGTTATAGATGACAGGTATTCCACTGTAATTCCACTACCTTTTTCATTTCCCTTTTATGGTACTGCTTATAATTCAATTATCGTAAGTACAAATGGTTACGTTTCCTTTGATGTTTCCCTTGCAGGAACTTTTTCTGAATGGGACCTTACACCTGGTGATGTACCGAATACTTCTTACGACAGGGCTTTGATCATGGGACCATGGCATGACCTAGACCCAGGTGTAACTAATTCTCCTACACAACAGGTAAAGTATAATACTATAGGAACTGCCCCTAACAGAAAATGGGTACTGAGTTTTTATAAAGTCCCTTTATTCCAGGCAGCCTGTAATCCTTTAATAGAAAATACGCACCAGATCATTTTACACGAATCAACAGGTGTAATTGAAATATTTATTAAAGACAAACAGATTTGCCCTTCATGGAATAGCGGTAAGGCAATGGTTGGCCTCCAGGATTTTACCCAAACCAAAGGAATCATGCCTACCGGTCGCAGGGCAACAGATCCTTCCTGGGGAAGTATCGGCATGAATGAAACCTGGCGTTTTATTCCAAAAGATGGTCCTACATTATTTATTAAAGTAGAATTGTTGGATAATACGGGAACTGTAATTGCAACCGGGGTTGCTACTTCTATTAACACAAATACTTTCGAAACAACTTTCCCAAATGTATGCCCACCACCGGGTAATAGTATTTATGTGATCAAAACAACGTACCAGAAAATAGATAACCCTGCACCGGGAGCTACCATTTACAGCCTTGACACGATCAATGTACTCCGACAGGCTGCATTACCTGTTACTGCAACCATGACACCAACGACCTGTGGTTCAAACACCGGTACTGTTACTGTAACAGTTTCAGGCGGTGTGGGCCCTTACCAGTATTCTATTGACGGAGGAGCACTACAGGCATCTAACATATTTACGGGCCTTACAGCCGGATCTCATACTGTTTTTGCACAGGATGCAGGAGGTTGCAACAACACAATCTCTATTACTGTAACCAGTGTGAGTTCATTACCATCTACGAATGTTGTAACCGCAACCAGTTGCCCGAGTGTAAATAACGGCACTATTACGGTAACGCCTACTGCTGGAGTTGCTCCTTATACTTATTCATTAAATGGCGGGCCTACCCAGGCGATTAACATTTTTGCGGGATTAGCCCCCGGAACATATACAATAGTTTTTACAGACAATCTCGGATGTACCGGAACTCTTACTGCTGTTGTTGCAACCGGAACTTCAATAACCTCTACCAGTGTAGTTAATGGAACCAGTTGTGCTTTTGTAAATAATGGTTCAACAACAATTACGCCTACCAGCGGTATAGGCCCATATACTTTTTCCATAGATGGCGGGCCATCGCAAGCTTCAGGATTATTTACAGGACTGGCACCGGGTACACATACGGTTACAATTACAGATATAAACGGTTGTACAGGCACCAGGTCTGTCTTCATTGCT
>JANOPU010000133.1:0-10841 GCA_031422055.1 Ferruginibacter sp. | reverse complement strand
AGATCCTCACCTCCAAAAGAAAGTGGCAACAACTGGCTTGCTCTTTCCACGATGATCACTTTCCCATTCATGCCGCTTAAAATGAGCCTGATGGGCTGTTTCATACGTGTTTCATACTCTGAAATGTATTGACGGCACATTCCACATGGCGAAACCGGATGATCGCTTTCACCATTTAAATTATGATAAGCAATAGCCATTGTTTGAATAGGAATATTTGTATGTAACATTGCAGCAGATGCCAACAATACTCTTTCTGCACAAATGCCAACCGGGTATGATGCGTTTTCCTGGTTGGTTCCGCTGATCATTTCCCCATTATTTAATTTGGCTACGGCACCTACCTGAAAATTACTGTAAGGTGCATAAGCCTTTTTCGTTACGTTTCTGGCTGCATCGATCAATTCCATATCTGCTGATTCAAGCTCTTTACTTGATTCATATACTTCAAATCCAAAACGTATTTCTTCTTTTTGCATAAATAATATTTTGATAAAAAATCCTCCCTGCATTGCTGTAAGGAGGATGAATGATATTGAAAATACAAATAAATTAAGAAACAGCCATATTTTATTTGATAGAATTAAACAGCCTTTTCCATCTGGGACCACCTTCCCAACTGAACCAGATCAAAGAAGCTTTACCCACTACATGATCTTCCGGAACAAAACCCCAATAACGACTATCTAACGAATTATGCCTGTTATCTCCCATCATCCAGAAATAATTCATTTTAAAAGTATAAGAATTTGTAAGTTGTCCGTTAATAAATATCTGTCCGTTTCGCATTTCAAATTTATTCCCCTCATACACTTCAATGCAACGCTGATAACGAATAATATTATCGGGTGTTAATGGTATGGCTGAGCCTTTTTGCGGAATTGTTATCGGACCGTAATTATCTGCCGCCCAATTTGATGTTGTACTATAATAAGGAAATAACTGGCTATCGGGCTGCATGATATAATCTGATAGAATATATCCTGACGGAAGTTTAAGTTTAGCTTTTTCTTCATTGGTAATATTTATCAGGTACATATTTGGAATCCCAATTGATCTTACATCGCCGATATTATCTCCTTCATGTATCGTAATCCCTAATTCTTTTAATTTATCCATATCAAGGTAAACATCCTTTGGGGTTTCCAGTTTATAATATCTTTCAGATTGAAGAAATACATCCTGTGGTTTTCCATTGATCATTACATTTCCGTTAATGATCTGCAGAACATCGCCACCAATCGCTACACATCGCTTGATAAAATTCTCTCTTTTATCAACAGGCCTCGTAACAATGATATCTCCGTAATTTTGCCATATCTGGTCCCTGCCTTGTTGCCTTACAGCTTCATAATAGGTAAGCTTGCTACCAAAATTCTCTTCATCATTGATGAGTGTATCATTAACGGGAAAATTAAAGACAACCACATCATTACGCTTAACAGGACTGGCAAAACATCTTGTATATGGAATTTTGATCCATTCAAGATAAGATTTTGAATTAGTTACCGGTAATGTATGATGTACAAAAGGCATAGCAATCGGCGTATTTGGTATCCTTGCTCCGTAACTGAATTTACTAACAAACAGAAAGTCATTCACCAGCAAGGTTTTTTCCATGGAAGGAGTTGGGATCGTATATGCTTCAAAAACAAATGTGCGAATGATCGTAGCTGCTACAATAGCAAAAAATGCAGCATCTATCCATTCGCGTGCTCCAGATTTCTTATAATTATCTACAACTAGTGTACCTGCGTATTTTTCATTTTTTGAAAAACCCAGATATGGAAAATAAATAAAAGGAACCAATACAGTAGCAGCATGATGCAAGAAACCGAACCTGCCGAAATGTTCAACAAATTTTATAGTTATCCATATAGTAATAAACTGCCCGGCAACGGGTATCAACTGAAAAAAGAACCAGGCTTTGCCCAGTTTCATTTTCTCTACCATACACCAGGTATTGTAAAATGGTATAAATGCTTTCCATCCCTCAATGCCGGCTTTTTTAAACATGCCGTAAATACCAATATGCCAGCCTATCGTGGCAACAATAAAAATGATCCAACCAATGCTCATAAGTAAAATTTTATCTGGCCAAAAATAACATTCTAATATTTAATATTGAAAGTATATTATATGAATCAACTTAACAACGTATCAGATTTAACAAAATTTATTAATTTAAGAATAAATTCAAATCATCAAATTATAATGAGTTTATCATTTTCTGGGTAAAACAAAATTATCTACATCTTCTTTATTTATTGATTTCCCGGAAAGTATTATCAGGCGTTCAACTACATTTCTTAATTCACGAATATTTCCTGTCCAGTCATATTGCCTTAATGCATACATAGCATCCTTGTCGATTTCCTTTACCGGTTGGCCATAATCGATGGCGATCAATTCTAAAAAATAATTTACCAGTTCAGGAATATCTTCTCTTCTTTCGTTCAATGATGGAACGTGTATGATAATTACACCAAGCCTGTGATACAGATCAAGACGGAATGCCTTTTCATCAACTTCTTTCAGGAGGTCCTTATTAGTTGCTGCAATAACCCTTACATCAACATTTATATCCTTATCAGCTCCTACCCTTGTTATTTTTCCTTCTTGTAATGCCCGTAAAACTTTAGCCTGTGCATTCAGGCTCATATCACCGATTTCATCTAAAAATAATGTCCCCCCATTTGCCTGTTCAAATTTTCCAATACGTTGTTTTATTGCAGAAGTAAAAGAACCTTTTTCATGGCCAAACAATTCACTCTCTATCAGTTCGCCGGGAATAGCAGCACAATTCACTTCAACCAATTGCCCGTTGCTACGGCTGCTTTTTTCATGGATCCACCTTGCTACCAGCTCCTTACCTACACCATTATCCCCGGTAATGAGTATACGTGCATCTGTTGGGGCTACTTTGTCAATAGTTTCTCTTATCTTCTGGATCTGAATGCTTTTACCAACCATTTCCTGCACTTTGCTAACCTTTCTTTTTAAAACTTTCGTTTCAGCCACGAGGTTTTGCTTTTCAGTAGCATTTCGTAATGTTATCAAAAGCCGGTTCAGATCAGGTGGTTTACTTATAAAATCAAATGCTCCTTTTTTAACCGCTTCAACAGCCGTCTCAATGTTTCCGTGTCCGCTGATCATTATTATAGGAATATCCGAATTGATAATACGGGCTTTCTCTAAAAATTCAATTCCATCAATTTTAGGCATTTTAATATCGCATAAAACAAGATCAAATATTTTTTCCGCGAATTTCTTCAATCCTTCCTCTCCATCTGCAGCTTCATCAATTTTATATCCTTCAAAACTTAAAATTTCCGACAATGTTTTACGGATCGCTTTTTCGTCATCAATGATTAAAATATTTGGCATAGTGTTCTGGAATTTTTATGTGGAATAGTATAAATCATGCATCCCACGTGAATTATATCAAAAATAATGAATTATGAAGTCTAAAACCTCCTCAGTTGTAATATTGATATTCTTTTTTGGACTAATCGTTAGTTCTTGTCCATTAATGAAATCATTATCAATGTATATGACCAATACAGAAAATCCTTACCCTCAGATCTCAGCAATACCAGTACCCAATGGTTTCAAAAGAATAGCATTTGAATCAAATTCATTTGCTTACTGGTTAAGAGATGTACATTTAAAAAAAGATAAAACAGTTTTTTTATTTGATGGCAGACAAAAAGCTAACCAGAAAGCACAATATGCAGTCTTAAATTTTTCTGTTGGAATAAAAGATCTTCAACAATGTGCTGATGCGGTAATGCGGTTAAAGGCAGAATATTTATTCAAGCAAAAGAAATTTGAAGAGATCATTTTTTTTGATAATGATGGGAAAAAGTATCCGTTTCAAAAACCATTCATACGGGATAACTTTAATTCATACCTGCAAAAGATTTTTGGAGTCTGTGGAAGTGCTTCTCTGTCGAAGCAAATGCATTCAGTAAATAATTTTAAAGATATCAATCCCGGCGATGTCATTATAAGAGGTGGATTTCCCGGCCATGCAGTTATTGTAATGGATGTTGCCATAGATTCTAATGGAGTGAAGGCTTACCTGATTGCCCAAAGTTATATGCCTGCCCAGGATATTCATTTACTGGTCAACCCTTCCGATGAAATAATGTCTCCCTGGTATTTGGCAAATGATGATCTAAAAATTAAAACACCTGAATTTACATTTCGAAGCAGTGAATTAAAGCGCTGGTAATGATTTTTATTTTTTGGAATTTGCGGTTACATTTGCATTCCGGTTTTAATTCGGGATGTAGCGCAGCCCGGTAGCGCACACGTCTGGGGGGCGTGGGGTCGCAAGTTCGAATCTTGTCATCCCGACTTTTTAAATCTCTGCATTTGTAGAGATTTTTTTTAGTGCAATACAATAAAAGCATAATAATTTAATTGCAAATTATTTTTTCTTACATTTATAAGTATTTCTTTTACCTTACTGCCTGCCTGAAAGCAGTCATAAAATTTATCAACAATGCGAAAAATAATATTAGTTTTCTCAGCATTTTCTGTAATGCTGTTTACTTTTCTTTTTTCCTGCAACAATGTTGAAACGAAAAAAGAATCCGCTCAAGTTCCTATCAGTAATGATAGTTTAATTAAACGGGGCGATTACCTTATATCAGCTATTGGCGGTTGCGATGATTGCCATTCTCCAAAAAAAATGGGGCCACAAGGACCTGAGTTAGATATGGACAAAAGATTTTCCGGGTATCCGGCAGACAGGCCATTTGGAAAAGTAGACAGCAATATCATTAAAAATGGAATGCTTGTCTTCAGTGAAGATCTACTGGCATTTGCGGGCCCATGGGGTGTTTCATTTGCTGCCAATATTAGTAGTGATGAAACAGGAATTGGAGGCTGGACCAATGACCAATTTAAAAAAGCACTCAGGGAAGGTAAATTAAAAGGAATAGATGGCAGCAGGCCATTATTACCCCCAATGCCCTGGCAAACTTTTAAAAATTTGACTGATGATGATATCAGTGCCATATTTGCATATCTTAAATCTACAAAACCAGTAAGAAATATTGTCCCTTCACCAAAACAACCAAGTGAATTATAAAGGAAAAATTGAAAGGATTTTCCTAAGTTTTTTCTCCTTGGATGGTATTCGATGCCCCGGCCTGGTGTTTTCACCAGCCGGTATCATGATTCAATTTTCAAAATAAAAAATCATAGAATCGTGACTGGTCAAAAGACAACAAGTGTTCGGAAGTTCGTTTAATTGATATGTTCTTTTTTGCTTGTCCAAAAAAGAACCAAAAAAAGACCCCCGAAATCGATATACAGCCCGATTTCGGGAAGGAGCTATGTGGCACAGTTATGCAAAGTAGGCTCAGCAGTAGTAATCCTACTCTTAAGGACGATGTTTATATAGTTAAAATGCCTTTTTTCAATTCGAATGTATTTGATTCAATAAGATCTAAATCTCCCGAACAGTTGTGGTCAAAAGACCAGGCCACGGCAGTAAATTGGGAAATTTCTTGATTCCGGACAACAAATTCAAGTTATTCGTACATGTTCTATCCTCAAATTTTCAAATTGTCACATTTTTGGGTTTTTTAATTGATATTTGCTCAATCTCATATAACTAATGAAGGTTTTAATAAAGCAAGCACACATCTCCTGTTCTTCCTCACCCTTCCACGGGCAAGTAAAAGATATTTTAATTGAGGATGGCAGGATCCAAAAAATTGCAGATCAAATCTTTGAAAATGCAGATGAAATAATTGCTGATGACAACCTCTACGCCAGCATTGGCTGGATGGATATTTTTGCAAATTTTTCCGATCCGGGTTTTGAACACAAAGAAACGCTTGAAACGGGTGCTGCAGCCGCCGCCGCAGGTGGTTTTACAGATGTAATGATCATCCCCAATACCAATCCGGTTGTTTCTTCAAAATCGCAAGTAGAATATATTGTTCAAAAAGCTGCTACTCTTCCTGTAAATATCTACCCCATAGCATCCGTAACTAAAAATGCAGAAGGAAAAGAACTGTCAGAAATGTATGACATGCATAACAGTGCTGCATTGGCTTTTAGCGATGGTACAGCATCCATTCAAAGTCCGGGTGTTTTATTAAAGGCACTTCAATATGTTTTGGCTATAGAAAGTACAATCATACAATTACCTGATGATAAAAGTATCAGCAGATCCGGATTAATGAATGAAGGCATAGCCAGTACACAACTTGGGTTACCGGGTAAACCTGCCATAGCCGAAGAACTGATGATTGCAAGAGATATTGAATTACTCAGGTATACCGGTTCTAAGCTGCATATTACCGGTGTTTCAACAAAAAAAGGAATTGAACTCATCAGCCGGGCCAAAAAAGAAGGCCTTAGACTAACATGTTCTGTAACCCCTTACCATGGCTGGTTTTGCGATGAGGACCTGGCAACATACGATACCAATTTAAAAGTAAATCCTCCGCTCAGGACCCGCGATGATATGATGGCCGTTAGACATGCTGTGCAAAATGGAACCATTGATTGCCTTGCTTCGCATCATATACCCCAGCATTGGGATGACAAGACCTGTGAATTTGAATATGCTCAAAACGGCATGATCGGGCTGGAAACTTTTTTTGGAGTAGTGAATCGTTTTGAAAAGAATATAGATGATTTAATTGAACTAATAACGGTTGCTCCACGTAACATTTTTTGTATTACAATACCGGAAATAAAAGAAGGGAGCAAAGCTTGCATTACTTTATTTAACCCGCATGTAGAGTATATCTTCGATGAATCCATGTTATGCTCCAAATCAAAAAACTCCCCTTTTATCGGAAAAAAAGGGAAAGGGAAAGTGATAGGAATCATTAATAAAAATAAAACGATCATTACAGGCAAATGAACAACCTATCAGCAACATACAAAGGATTGATCACAGGCATTATAATGATCCTGATTTCCATCGGAATATTTTTTTACAAAGGAAATTTTGAAAACAAACTTCAGTACATAACTTACTTTACTTACATAGCAGGTATTTTATGGACACTGATCAGCTTTAAAAAATCTAACGGAGAAATTAAAACTTTTAAAAATTATTTCACACAGGGATTTAAATGTTTCATAGTTGTTACATTCATGATGGTTGTTTTTACCTGGGTATTTTTAAAGTTAAATCCGCAATTAAAAGAAGAAATGGCTCAGACGTATCGTTTGGAATTATCAAAATCAGGCAATAAAACAACACAGGAAATTGATACGATGGTTAGTAACGCCAAACAATATTTTATCACAATGTTCACATCAATGGCTATTTTTGGATACTTGCTTATTGGTACATTGGTTACAGTCATCGCTGCGGCATTTCTAAGTCAGCAAAAGAAAAATGAATAGAAGCATTTTGAAAACTTTGTGCACTTAGTAAAATTCTCAGTGCACTTTGTGGTAAAATAAAAAAAAATAAATGGATCTTTCAATTGTAATACCGCTTTTAAATGAAGAAGAATCGCTTCCCGAACTGGCTGAATGGATAGAGCGTGTGATGCTTGCCAATAATTATTCTTATGAAGTGATCCTCATAGATGATGGCAGTACCGATAATTCCTGGAAAGTCATTGAAGGGTTACGAACAAAAAATAATAACTTCAAAGGAATAAAGTTTCAACGAAATTATGGCAAAAGTGCAGCACTCAATGA
Source organism: Ferruginibacter sp. (assembly GCA_031422055.1). Taxonomy (GTDB): domain Bacteria; phylum Bacteroidota; class Bacteroidia; order Chitinophagales; family Chitinophagaceae; genus Ferruginibacter. Next base: position 3,152 of record JANOPU010000133.1, on the reverse strand, counting down.
AGGCTTCAAGGCTGCATTGGGAGAAGTCGTCATTACAATGGATGCAGATATGCAGGATAGCCCCGATGAGATTCCCTCGCTTCGCAATATGCTACTGGAAGGAGATTTTGACATTGTGAGCGGATGGAAAAAAAAGCGCTATGATAATACGTTAACAAAGAATATTCCCAGTAAATTATTCAATGCTGCCGCCCGTAGAATGAGCAAAATTAGGTTGCATGATTTTAATTGTGGCCTCAAGGCGTATAAAAAGAAAGTAGTGAAATGTATTGAAGTTTATGGTGAAATGCACCGGTATGTACCTGTACTGGCTAAATGGGGAGGTTTTAATAAGATCAGTGAAAAAGTGGTTGAACACCGGGCCAGAAAATATGGTGTAACAAAATTTGGTTGGACACGTTTTGTAAATGGTTTTCTTGACCTGATGACGATTTTTTTTGTGGGTAAATTTGGAAAAAGACCGATGCATTTTTTTGGTTTATGGGGCACCCTTTCATTTTCTTTCGGTTTGATAGTATTCACTTTTCTTTCAATTTCAAAATTCTTTTTTGACAAAACCGGCATGACACAACGCCCGCTATTCTTCTTTGCTATATTAGCAATGATCATTGGTACACAATTATTTTTAGCAGGTTTTATCGGAGAACTCATATCAAGAAATTCTGCAGAAAGAAATAATTACCTTATAGAAGATAAATTAGGCATATAAAAGTAATTTGAAAATGTGCTAATTTGAATATTTGAAGATGAAAAAAAATCAAATAGTAAGTACTTCATTTTCAAATTTCCAGATCTTCAACCCTATCTGTCGGCATACAATTTTTCAAAATAGTAAATGACTCAGAAAAGCCTGCATATAATCATCATTGGTCCGGCACACCCGCTTCGTGGCGGCGGCATGTCTACGTTCAATGAAAGGCTGGCAAATGCTTTTCAGGAAAACGGACACAAAGTAACGATCTACACTTTCTCATTGCAATACCCCGGCTTTTTATTTCCTGGATCTACTCAATTATCAGAGGATGATCCACCCGAAGGATTAACAATTAAAGTCAGCATCAATTCCATCAATCCATTTAACTGGATTAAGATCGGAAAGAGAATCAAAAAAGAAAAACCTGATATCATCGTTGTAAGATATTGGCTTCCATTCATGGGGCCATGTCTGGGTACCATTTTACGTATTGCAAAAAAGAATCAACATTGCAAAGTGATCTGCATTGCTGATAACGTAATTCCGCATGAAAAACGACCGGGTGACCATACCTTTACAAAATACTTTGTGAAGCCTGTCGATGGTTTCATCACTATGAGTCTAAAAGTACTGGAAGATCTAAAAAAATTCAATATCATAAAACCAAAGAAATACGTTCCACATCCTTTGTATGATAATTTTGGAGAGAAAATAAGCAAGGAAGAAGCGAGACAAAAATTAAACATTGATAATAAAGAATTAATTATTCTTTTTTTTGGGTTTATAAGAAAATATAAAGGCCTTGATATTTTATTGGAGGCAATGAAGAGGTTAAAAGTTTCATCTCTATCTTCTGTCTCCCATCTTCCATCTCCTAAATTGCTTATTGCCGGAGAATTCTATGACGACCGTAAACCATACGATGAACAAATAAAGCGGCTGGGTATTCAGGATTCTTTGATATTAAAAACAGGTTTTATCCCCAACAATGAAGTCAAATATTTTCTATGTGCAGCAGATGTAGTAATACAACCATACAGGAATGCCACCCAAAGCGGAGTAACTCCCCTAGCCTATCATTTCGAAGTTCCGATGATCGTAACCAATGTAGGCGGACTACCTTCAATGGTTCCCGATGGTAAAGTAGGACTTGTTGCTGAACCAACAGCAGCATCTATTGCAGCAAAGATTACTGAGTATTTTCTAAAAGGAGAACAATTTTTTCTACCCAATTTAAAAGAAGAAAAAAAGAAATATAGCTGGGATCTTATGGTAAGTGAAATTATTCAATTGGGAGACCTGTCCGCCGACAGGCAGGTTTGAAGATTTTAGAATTTGAGGATAAAAAAATCTCAATCCATACAAAGCCATTTCCAAATCTTCAAATTTTCAAATTAGATTTCCTTAATTTGCGTAGTATATGATCTACAGAAGCAAAGCTCCTCTTCGTATAGGCCTGGCCGGTGGCGGTACAGATGTAAGCCCTTATACTGATATGTATGGCGGGGCTATTTTGAATGCTACTATTTCCCTTTCTGCATACGCAAGTTTAGAACCTATAAAAGAAAGTATTATTACCGTTGAAACACTGGATCGCAATGAGCAGGAAACTTATCAATGGTCCTCTTCATTACCGATAAATGGAAATCTGGATCTACTGAAAGGAGTTTACAACCGTATCTATAAAGAATATCAGGCACCTACTAACGGTTTCAGGTTATCTACATTTGTTGATGCACCGGCAGGTTCAGGACTTGGCACTTCTTCTACATTGGTTGTTGCAATACTTGGAGCTTTTGTTGAAATGCTAAAACTTCCTTTAGGTGATTATGATATTGCACACCTTGCATATGACATAGAACGTAATGACCTGCAATTAGCCGGTGGCAGGCAAGATCAATATGCCGCTACATTTGGTGGTGTAAATTTTATGGAGTTTTACAAAGATGATAAAGTGATCGTAAATCCCTTACGTATACGCCCACAGTATATGCACGAACTGGAGAACAATCTGGTTCTATATTTTACATCAACCTCCCGTGAAAGCGCCGGTATTATTAAAGAACAGGTAAACAATGTGAACCAAAACAATGAAGAAAGTATTGAAGCTATGCACCAGTTAAAAGAACAGGCTCGTATGATGAAAGAAGCTCTACTACAAGGAAGGTTAAATGAATTTGGTGAAATACTGGATTTTGGATTTCAACAAAAAAGAAAAATGGCTCTCAACATCAGCAACAGTCGAATAGAAGAAATATACCTTGCTGCCAAAAAAGCCGGGGCATCCGGAGGAAAGATCAGTGGCGCAGGTGGTGGTGGATTTATGATCTTTTATTGTCCGGGAAATACAAACTACGCAGTAAAAGAAGCACTATTAAAATTTGGCGGTGAAGTGAAGAAGTACTCATTTGCTAAGTATGGCTTAACGAGTTGGACTATATAATTTATGATATATGAT
>JANOPU010000132.1:0-13510 GCA_031422055.1 Ferruginibacter sp. | reverse complement strand
GTTTTTTGAATTGGAGAATGTCCATGGCCGCCAATTGTCTGCTTCATTTTTTTCATCAGCTGCCAGTTTCATAGATTCTGAATGGTATTCATAACTTTTCATTCCATCGCTTGTTGCCAGGCAATAACCTGCCTGGCTGTATGCATCAGCTTGCCATAATTTTTTATTTAATTTTTTAGCCAGTGCCAATTGCTGTTCATGAAAATAGTACCCGCTATCGGCTATAAAATCCTGATAATAAAAACCCAGGCTGCGGTAAGCGGCCATTTTTAGGGTATCATTCTTTTCTGTTTGTAAAGAACGTTTCAGGCTATCGGCCTGTTGAGCGGTTACATATCCCCAGGTAGGGTCTATCTGTGCTATTGAGCACACGGGTATCAGGCAAAGCAGGAATATTTTTAAAAATGATTTCATGTATTTATTTTTTATCAATCAATTTTTTTAATGCGGCTTTTGATGGCAGGTATAATTTATACAGGCTTGCAAAAATCTGCTTCTGGTTTTTAGGAAGCGTAATTTCTACCACCGCATCGCTTTTACTTTTACAAATGATAATTCCAATAGTTGGGTTTTCTGCTTTGTCTTTTACATTTCTGTCGTAATGATTTATATACATCTGCATTTGGCCAAGGTCGCCATGCTCTAACTCGCCAATTTTAAGGTCAATAATTACAAAACATTTCAGCAGGCGGTTGTAAAAAACAAGGTCAACAAAAAAATGTTTTTCATCAAACGTAAACCTTACCTGCCTGCCACCAAAGAAAAACCCTTTACCCAGTTCCAGCATAAATTTTTCTATCTGGTTAATAATGGCAGTTTCTAAATCCGTTTCAGAATAAAATGGTTTTTCTTCCAGCCCTAAAAACTCCAGGATGTATGGGTTCTTTATAATGTCTTTTGGTTGTTGTATTATCTGGCCTTTTTTAGAAAGTTGGGTAACCTTTTTTTTGTTTTTGCTTAAAGCCAATCTTTCGTATAATGAACTATTTAACTGGCGTTGAAGTTCTTCTAAATTCCAATCGTTATTGGTGGCTTCTATTTCATAAAATTTCCGTTCGGCTTCATCTTTTATGCGGCAAAGAATAAGGTAGTGCGACCAGCCAAGAGTGAATTTTATATCCAGTCCCTTTTCAAGTGCATTATTTTTCAATTCCGCAGAACTGTTCTGCGGAATTCGATTTTGATACATCAAATAAAACTTTCGCATTTGTTCAAGGTTCCTTTGAGAATATCCTTTGCCATATTTTGTAATTAGTTTATTACTCAACTGCTCAATAGTTTTATCTGCATACTTTGCTTTGTAACCACCTGTTTGAACGTGTTCAACAATTAATTTCCCTACCATAAAATAAGTAACCACCATTGTACGGTTAGTTGTTCGTACAAGAGTACCTCTGGCAAATTCAATCAACTTATCTACCTGATCAAATAATTCGGGTTGCTTTTTAACCAATTTCTTCATTAGTAATTTATTTTATTGATTTCCGAAAACTCTTCTCGGAAATTGTTTTTATAAAGGCAACTGAATAATAAATTCACTCCCTTCACCTTCCTCTGTCTCCACCTTCAACTCCCCACCATGTGCCTTTACAATATCATAACTCAAGCTCAATCCAAGGCCTGTTCCCTGACCGGTGGGTTTGGTGGTGAAGAAAGGTTGGAAAATTTTATCTAATACTTTTTGGGGTATGCCGTTGCCGTTGTCTTTAACGGTTATGCTGACCTCACCCCGACCCTCTCCAAAGGAGAGGGAGCGCTTTATGGACACCGATACGGTTGGTTCATAGCCTTCCGGTTGTTGTTTCTTTTTTTCATCTACCACGTAAAAAGCATTTGTAATTAAATTCAGGATCACTCTGCCAATATCCTGGGGAATGATGTTGATGTTGCCGATGGATTCATCAAACTCCGTTTTCATCGTTGCATTAAACGATTTATCTTTTGCACGCAGGCCGTGATAAGCGAGACGTAAATATTCATCTGCCAGTGCATTGATGTCGGTTGGCTCTTTTACACCACTGCTGCTGCGGCTGTGCTGCAACATGCCTTTTACTATATCGCCGGCACGTTTGCCATGATGATTTATTTTTTCGAGATTTTGTTTCAGGTCTGCTGCTATTTGTTTTGCATCTTCAAAATTCCCTTTGTTTATTTCTTCATTCATTTCATCAATTAACTCGGCACTCAGATCAGAAAAATTGTTGACGAAATTCAACGGGTTTTGAATTTCATGGGCAATGCCCGCGGTGAGTTCGCCAAGTGATGCCATCTTTTCTGATTGGATCAATTGAGCCTGAGCAGCCTGCAATTCATTTAAAGCATCTTCTGCCTTTTTCCTGGATATTTTTATTTCTATCAAATCCTGCTCTGCCCTTAAGGCTTGTGCTTCTGCCTTTTGCAAGTCAAGAAAACGGGTATAGGTTTGCTGGAAAACTTTTCCAAACCGCATCAGCGTAGTATTTTCTTCATCTGTATAAGGAGTGCCGGAAAAGTTTTCAATGTAGAGGGAAACATTCTCAAACAACACTGTTGATGCTGCAAGGCCAGGGCAGTTTAAATAAAATTTTTTTGATGCTTCCGGTAACCCCGGAACATATGATAAAAGTTTATTGTAAAATATGTTCTTTTCTTCAAAATTTAAATGGGTGGTAAAGAAGTCTGCATCTTTTTCTCTTGATTCGTTGAATTGAATTGCCCAAACAGACTCAAAATATGGATGCGTTATTTTAGAAGGAATGTCCTGCTCATCCGCGATCCAAAAATGCCAATCGCCTCCCGGGGTATAGTCAACAACAAAACCTGCGTGGTCAAGATTAATTTTTAAATGCCTGAGTTGCTGATAAACAATTTTTATTACTTCTTTAAGCTCTTCACTTTTTTGCATACCCATTGAGCGGCTTCTTACTCTTTCCAATGCCGTTTCTATCTGTGCTTCTCTTGCCTGTGCTTCTGCTTTTTGCAGATCCAGAAAACGGATATAGGTTTGGTCGAAGACTCTTGCAAAACGCTTAAAGATGTCAACTTCATTTTCAGCTAAAACCTTTCCTTCAAAATCATTCACTGCAAATATGGAATGATTAACCGGGGCCATGGAAATAGTATAGGCCGGGCTTTCGAAAATCATGCGCCTGATATCATCCGGCACCTGCATGATAGCAGTGTGCTCAAACAAATATTCATAGAAAGCGTTTTTTTCTTCTCTCGTGTAGGTGTGACTGAGAAACCCGAATTTATTTTCACGGGCATTATCAAAATCATTCGATATTTTATTATTGAAATGAGGGAAGCGATAATTGCTGATAACTAAACCATCCTCATTCTCTCCGCATACATACACATGCATGTCTTTAGAACCATCAATATAAACGCCGATAGAAGCAGCCGTAACAGGAATTTGCAGATCTTTTAATTTTTCGAAAAGAATAGCTACCACCTCGTTCAGCTCATCACTTTTGTGCATGGCTATGCTTCTACTTCTCACTCTTTCCAATGCCAGTTCAATCTGTGCTTCACGAGTTTGATACAAGGCTTTCGTAATATCTATATACCGCTGATATGCAAGATTGAATACGTTTCTGAAACGTTTTATTAAGTTAAGTTTATTTTCACTTATGGGATTATAGGTTGAAATACCAATAGAACCCGTACCAATTGAATAGAAGTAATAATGCAGAGAGGAACTGTCTTCCAGTTTCGGATCATCCAGTTCTCCATTTTTCTTTCTTAATTCCCTGAAGTCTTTTAATTCTTTTCCGGTAAATGAAAATTCATTAAAGGCGTCATGTGCATTTTTAGTTTCCCTGACCTGCTTTTCAATTAACGGATGGAAATTATAAGGCATTTGGGTAACCGTTTTGCCAGCCACGGGAGCATAATCATAATTTAAAAAATAAGTTTTATGATCTTCATAAATATTGATCATTGCATTTCTGAGTTCATCGAAGCCTAATAACAGAAGATCTGTATAAACTACCTGGCAGATGTCCATCAGGTCATCAGGCTTACTCATACTCATAGCCTGTGTTCGAACCCGTTCGAGAGAAGATTCAATTTCCAGTTCCCGGTTTTGTGCTTCTACTGCTTTTCTTTTTTGTTCGAGTTCTTCGATGGTTTCTTCCAAAAGAATAGCCGTAGTTCGTTTTACTTTTTCTGTTCTTTCTAATTTAAAAGCAGCGATCTCTATTTCTTTATCAGCATCTTTTGCCGATTTTAGTAAAGCTGTTTTTTCTTCTGCACTCAAATGTTCTGACTGCTGAATAAAATCCAGTATTTTCTGTACATGCTGATTCATTTATTTTTCTTTTATTGCTACACAACAAGCGGTTAAACCATGCATCTCTAAATTTCCGTTTGTGGCACGTGCCATTTCTGCATTACTGAACATACCTGCCATGGGCGCATTCCACACTTTTTGTATTCCTTCTATTTCTTCACCGATCAAGGGCCCGAATGAAAGTAACCTGCCCGCACAACTAAACAACAATATTGCATCTGCTTCCGGCATTTCAGTGGCTTTCAAATCTTCACATCCTTTAATTACTTTTTCTATCACATCAAAATCAGGTGCTATTGAAAAACGGACTTTAGAACCTTGTGGTACGCTGCCACTACAGTAATATGAACGGTCACTCCAATCTACCACCAGGCCAGCCCGCATCACAGGGGCTCCGGTTTCACGCTGCAATTGCAATGGCAATGTGATCGAATGTTCGATTGCAAAATTTTCTGGTGTTACATTTTTCAGACCGCCATATTTTATTACCATATCCAACACCGGGATATCATCAATTGTGTATACGTGATTGCCAATACTTTTTGTTACTGTTTTTTCTGTTCCCACAGCATTCCAGCCGTGAGTTGCCTTTCCTTTTATACTTATTTTATCTTCATTAAATGCAATGGCAACAATACCATTGTTGCTTTCTTTGTTATTGGTGAAAACAAATTGCTCTTTAAATGTAGTATCATCACCCGCCATGCCGCCAGTCACATTCACCTGTTTACCAAGAATGTCTTCAAAACCATGCAGTAATTCTTCTGCATCAGTGTTCAGGTTACTGCCGGCAATCAGGAAGCATGGATGTGTAAATTTTTCCATTGCTTTCTTTGCGATGTCCTGTGTGGTTTGCCTGTAATTATTTTCATGAAATGCTGAGAATAAAATACTGAAGAATGCAGGGTTGATATCAAGCAACAATATGGCAATTTCCCCGGCACTGATTCCTTGATCAGTAAATTCTCCGTTGGTGGTTGCGCCGTAAATGGCAATCCCTTCATCGGTTAAGATTTTACAAATGGTATCCCTGTCCTGTTTGACAGATATAAAAACTATGGCCAGTGTTGGCTTATAGCCATTAGACATGCTTTCTTTTAAAACATTTTTAATTTCTTCTGTTGTTTTTCCTTTGATTGATTTTGCTTTCATTAGTTCAAGTTAACTGTTGTCTTCGTAACTAAATATTATAAATACTATTTCAAATTGGCTTTAAGCACTCTTATAAAATTTCCACCCAGTATTTTATGGATATCTTTTTTGCTGTATCCTCTTTCTAATAAAGCTTTAGTGATAAGCGAATAAGCCGTAACATTATCTAATTGCTGCGGCAGAGAATTTACACCATCAAAATCACTTCCCAGTCCAACATTGCGCCAGTATTACTTTTTTCATGATTTATTTTTGACGTCATCAGAAAAAATGTTTCAGTTATTTTATTTCATAAGTATGTATGATTGAATCTTCCATGTGCGATTTCATCTTAATAACTGAATCCAGTTGATCATTTGGGATGGTTGCAGATAGAATATATTGCTGCACTTTCCAGTCGGCACCAACTTTCACCAACACGCCTGAACCCCTGCAAATTTTCATTTGTGTATTCAATAATTCATCAAACCAGGCCAGGTTGCCGGTTTTGTCAAAATAAATATGCCGTTCAATTGCATTAAAATCCCAGGCTTTCCCTTTATCGAATATAGGTTTGGCCCAGGCCATAAATGCAGGTTTATCCCATCTTTCTGTTGCGTCCGTTCCGGTAAAGATGGCGTCCTCTGTATAAAAATTAAAATAGGTTTTGTAATCTGCTTTTGCAGCTGCCAGGTTGAATGAATCTAACATTAAAACAATTTGTTTTTCTCATTTTCGGTATCAATTGCCGGAATTGAATTTCCGGGAGACTTACAGGAACAGTATAATATTGAAAACACTGCCATTACAATTAAGGAGAATTTTAGAGATTGCATCATGGTTGGTTGTTTAAGCTGAAAGAATGTACTTTGATATGTTAAGTTAACTTTCTTTTTGATAGTTATTTATCTTCAGTTGTTCTATTGTTTTCTTGGCTGCTGTCTGCAGTACCTTTTTGTTCTTCTTTACCAATTTAGCAGTTGTCCATTTTTTTCCTATGATGCTGTGGCGCCGAAAATGCTGATGTTTTTGGAATCGGGAAGTTCACAAACAACTTTACTATTTTGTGCAACAGAGATGAATATAAAAACCAGTCTCGGCTGCTAACCATCTGCTATACTTTGTTACTACGCAATTTTAAATTCTGAAACAAATTTTCCTCTGATTGATGATGCTTTCATATTTTTTACTCTTTTTAATCAAAAGAATTCCTCGCAGCTTTGCAGGGAACATTCTTGAAATAAAAAAGGGTAGGTGTTTATATTTAATTTTATTAACTCATTCATCATTTCACCGGCCCCAAATATTTATCATACCATAACAACGTTTCTTTTACAAAATCCGTTCGTGGTACCAGATGCCCTACATCGTAAATGATTATTTTTTTATGCTCTTTTGGAGTACCTAAAAAATTAAACATTGGTTTTTGTGATGTTTCAACAGGAAAGAACATATCGTATTTTCCATTCAGCATCAGCACGGGCTGGGTAACCCTTGGCAGATAATTCAACTGGTCTGCTTCGGGTAATGATTTGTCCATCACCATACCACCCACATTCAGCACCACAACTTTAATTCTTTTTTCTACAGCGGGCATTATTCCTCCCATATAACCTCCCCAGCTCCAGCCGAGATAACCCAGTTTATCAAGCTGAATATCTTTTCTTGTTTCCAAATAATCAATACTCCGTCCAATATCTTTGCGCCACATAATCAAATGGTCTTTATAAAAGACAGTTTCTTCGGGCAGGTCGCTTTTAAGTTCATCATGTCTTTCGCAGGTGCCTTTGTAAATGGGGCGCAAGAGCGCCCTTCCGCTTTTTAAAATAAAATCAATGCCTCTGTTAATAGACAAAGGGTTATAACTTTTTAAATAAATATCATTTGAGCCCGGAAAGAATATTACTGTCTGATAAGGCGGTTTAAATCCCTTAGGAAGATAAAGCCAGGCCTGTATTCTTTCATTATTATATCCTGCATCAAAAGTTATTTTTTCGGCTGTCCAGGCTTCGTTTTCAAGCTTTGTTTCAACGATTGCACTCAAAGGTTTTTTATCATACAAAAATTGCTGACGGTAAATGTCAAAGGTTTTATCATCTACCGGTTTTTCTTTTGTGTAATCCCGGAAAGCCATGGATACAGGTTTCATTAATGTTGTCATAGCCGTATCGCCTGGCAGCTCCTGAATACATCGGAAACCATTAGCGGCACTCCTGTCTAAGCCAGGCTGTATATAACTATCATTAAAAGCATAGGTCTGGTCGTTGTACCCTCCGCCTAAAATATAGTGGTTGCCTTTTCTATTTTCATTAAAGCACCATTCCCTTGCATTGCCTGCTATATCGTAAATACCAAAGCTGCTATAGCCTGAATTACTGCCCACTGCTGTTGTATTTTTTCCATTAAAGTTGCTGAGGGGAACAATAGATTCTGTACGGCCGGTTTCTGCAGCCACAGACCAGTGAAAAACTGTAGGCAATTGTTTTTTTGCAAACACTGCATACGCCGCAGCCTCATACCACGAGATACCTGTTACTGGAAAATTTTCCTGACCATCAGGATAGGTGCCTGCTTCCCAATTAGCTGGTCCCGGTCTTCCTGTTTTATCAACAAATAAAGCCAGCGCAGTATCTAACAAAATTTCTTTTTCATTTATATAAATGGGATTATTCCAGCATTTTTTATTTGTATATCCACCCGCTTCCATAAACGCTTTATACTGCTTGTTGCTAACCTCATATTTATCCATTAAAAATGAGGGGATATCTTTTCCGCCCTGGCTTTCCAGCCCTACTATATTCATATTTGTTTTTTTTGCAGGCATACGCACCATGTTTACCGGCAGGCTTCCTTTTTTATCCAATACAAGATTGGATGTATCTTTCCAGTTTCTCCACGAAGCAGCCCCCCCGGCATATTCAATAGTTTGGTAACCCTTTTTTCTTATTTCCATGCGGAGATAAGGACGTGGAAATTTCACGTCTTTAAAAGCTGTGGTGCCGGCAAGCCGCCATTCACTGTTGGGTTTGTCATAATCTTTCCACCACAGTTCTGCACCGGATGGTTTTGTTTGCATGGAAACTTTTACTGAAACTTTTGGCCAAAGCTTTATTAAAGCAGAATCTTCAGAGATATATTTTTCAGCCTCAAGCACCATATCAAATGCTTCTGTGGGCGGAACAAAATTATCGTCCACCATTTTTTGTATGGCAGGAATCAGTTCGTTTTTTGCATGTTGTTTTTTCATCCATGGGTTTATAACAAAAAACCATGCAGCAAACAATACCGATGCAGCGGCAGCAAGTTTAATTACATTAATTACTTTACTTTTTGATGATTTGCGTAGCTTATATTTTTCTCCTTTGCCTTCTAACTTAATATTATGTGGTACTGATAATCCCGCGTTACTGATGGCAAAAATTTCAACCGGTTCTTTTACATTCTTCAATAAATATTTCCCCAGTGAAGCGGCCTGAATGTCATTCTGGTTTTTTATATCATCATAAACTTTAGCAGAAATAAAAATACTGCCGGGTACTGCCAGCGATTCAAGCCTTGATGCAATATTTACACTATCACCAAATACATCCGAATCTTCAAAGATGGTATCTGCCTGGTGAATGCCAATACGTATGGGCACTTTTGGTTGCTGCTGCATGTCTAATTGCAAAGCAATCGCGGCTCTAACGCATTCACCCGCACTGTCGAAACTGCAAATGGCGCCATCACCGCTGAATTTTATAATCCGTCCATTGTGCAATATTATTTCAGCATCCAGTTTTTGCTTCATTTTTTCTCGGAGCTGCATAGCCAGTTTTTCATCTTCCTGCATCAGGGCAGTATAGCCAACAATATCAGCAAACATGATGGCGGCAAGTTGGTGGAACTTTGACATAGTATTTTTGTTTTGTTATAGAAAGTTAGTTGTGATTTTTGTTATTGTCTTCCAATTGTTCATCTGATAGCAAACGGATTGTTTTCTTTGCCGCCGCCAACCGTATCTTTTTATTCTTCTCCACCAGTTTTTCCGTTGCCCATTTTTCTACTTTGTGATGAAGCGGAACTAACAATGCTGCAATGCAAACCAATGCCAGCAACATTAGCACCGGGTTGTGATGGGTGATACGTTCTAAAAAAGGATGCAGCAATAAATTTAAAAACTCAAACACAATTAATAAAGCAACTACGCCAAAAAATTCTATGAGTTTAGTATTGGTGATAAAACTGCGGCTGAGTAACAAATAGAGCGTAAGTAAAATGATAATACCAAGGGCTATTAAAGCATACTGGATATTTTGGGCACGTTGTTGTTCGGCTTCTTTTTTTCTGTCAGCTTCCTCAATATTTCTAATCTGTTCATTAAAAGCCAATGCCTGTATCTTATTGATATTATTCTGGCTAAAAATCTGTGCATTAATAGCTGATTCCATTCTTGAATAAAAGTAAGCACTGTCTTTATTTTGCAACGAGTCAAACACCTGCCGCAGATAACCGGCACCTACTAATTTTAAATTGTTATTATTGTTAAGTTTTCCAAAACTATATAATTGATTGGCTTGTTCTTTGGCTTCAACAAGCCTGTTATTGCTGAGCAAAAATGGAATATAATTAATACTGAATCTCAATTTCGAAGAACTTCCTTTTATTGAATCGGAAATAGCTAAAGCTTTTTTAAAATAAATATCTGCCATTTCCTTTTCTCCTGATTGTGCGTATGCGGCACCATTTAAATGCATACTTGCATAATTAAAAAGAAAGCTTTTTGCCCTGCGGCTTGTTTCAGACATAGGCATTCCGTATTGCAAAGCTGAATCCGGTTTGTTGGTCAATACAAAATAAGTTGCCATGCCCCGTTGATATTGGACCAGCATATAATCATACAATGGATGCGATCTGTCAGGCAAATTGTTTCCGCCTTTGCGGATATACTTAACAGCCTCTTCGTAATTCTGCAGGTTAATATAAGTAAGTGCTATATCGAAGTATAATGAGCTTATCCTTCGTTTATCGTTTACTGTTTCAGCAAGAGGAATGGCTTTAAAAAAATATTCAAGTGCGCTAATATTGTCTCCTTTATTGAGAGAAAAAAAGGAGCCTATCCAATTATAACTGGTTGCAAGCAGAGAGTCGTTGTCTGATTCCTGCGCTATCTGAAGTAATTCAATACAGCCGGCAGAATCTACATTGCCCGAAAATCCATTTATATTTTCTAATATTTTATTGATGATAGTAAACCTGTCAATGGGCCTGGAGGTTTTAGAAAGTATATGCTGTAAACTATCTGCAATGTTGGTTTGAGCAAATACAGTTTGCAAACCTGCAATAAAACAAAAGAGAGTTATTATTTTCTTCATACTTCTTATTAATTAGTTTGGTTACAATAAGAATTCATCTGCGTTTTCAGGATGTACAATATATGTAGCAGCGTTTGGATACGCATTGCTGAAAGTTCTGCTCACCCCGCCTTTTGCTTTGGCATTCCATTTACATTCAAAAGCAGTTATTATTCCGGATGTATCTTCAATATAATCTACTTCCTGTTGCGCCAGTGTTCGCCAGAAAAAACGGGAGACATTTTGTTGGGTATTGTTTAAATATTTCATCCGTTCGCTGATAAACCAATTCTCCCATAACTGCCCGGTATCATTCCGCAGGTTAACCGGGTTAAACTGGTTGATAACTGCATTGCGTAAACCATTATCGTAAAAATAAATTTTATAACTTTTTTTCAATTCGTTTCGCAGGTTACGGCTAAAGGCAGGCAGTCGAAAAACAATAAAGGCTTTTTCCAACAAATTGATATATTTTTCTACTGTTTCTGCATTTAATCCGCATAGCTGCCCCAGTTCATTATAGCTTATTAATTGTGCCATTTGAAATGCCAGTGCCTGTAGAAGCTTTTCTAATTTATCCGGCTTTTGTATTCGTTCCCAGGTAAGTATATCTTTATACAGGTAACTATTAGCTAATTGTTTTAATAAGGTTTGTTCACTACCCGGCGATGTTATTATTTCGGGATAATAACCATACAACATCCGGTGATGCAATAATCTTTTTTCTTCCAGTAAACTTGTATGCGTCACCATTTCAGTAAATGATAATGGGTATAAATGATACTCCCACTTTCGGCCGGTTAATGGTTCATTTATTTTATTGGCCAGCTCAAAAGCAGATGAACCCGTGGCAATTACTTTTACATCTTTTATATTATCGGTTATCAGCTTTATACAAAGACCGATATTTTCTATACGCTGTGCCTCATCAATCACCACTGTTTTATTTTTGCCAATTAAAGATTTAAGTTGTGTGGAGCTGGGTTTTTCTAACAAACTTCTTATGTCTGTTTCATCGCCATTCCACCAGGCAATGGGTTGTTTTAATTGAGATTGCATCAGCTGGAGTAAAGTGCTTTTGCCAGCTTGCCTGGGGCCAAGCAGTATGATGGCTTTGTTATCCTTAAGCCTTGAGGCAATAGTATCACCAATGCTTCTTTTTATCATTATTTCGGTTTTATCCGTAAAAATAATATCTTTTTTTCGGATGTTTCCTGAAAATTGATACTATTTTAATTTTCACCTTAACCTAATTCCTAAATCGTTTTCTTCCAATAAGCCAGTCGTATCTGCTATTTCACTCTGTTAAATTTCTTCAACACATCCATCACTAACTTATGCGGCAGGCCATAAGCTTTGTTTCCATTTATACCTTCCATTGTTTCTGCGGCTACCATTGCATTTATAATTGCTTCTTCCGTTGCCTGTATAGTGGCTTCAAATAATGGATTGATTTCATCATTAGGCAATACATCAACTTTTGTAAAATTTTCCCGCTGAAAAGCAGTTCGGTTAGCGGTTGAGAAGGCAATGAAAATATCGCCGGAACCATTTGTTCCTTGTCCGCCTACTTGCCCGATACCCAGCGAAACCCGTTGAACAATTCTTTTTAACTGGTGAGGCAATAATGGAGCATCAGTAGCAACAACCACAATAATAGAACCATCACCCGGTTGATAGGATGGCGGTGCTTTAAATTCATTATTTAACGTATCAATAAGCTCTTTGCCAACCGGCACACCGGCAATGGTGAGATTTCTTTTTCTGCCAAAATTAGATTGTACAAACACACCCAATGTATAAGTAGAGTCTTTTACTTTTAAAACTCTTGATGAAGTGCCTGATCCGCCTTTAAATCCCAGGCACATCATGCCTGTGCCGCCACCCACATTTCCTTCTTTTAAAAATCCGCTCTTTGCGCTGTCCAATGCTTCAAATGCATTGCTTTCTTTTACATGAAAACCATAAATATCATTTAAAAAACCATCGTATGTTTCTGCAACAACAGGGTAGGTGTACCAAAAATCTTCTTTATACCAACCTGTTTTTACAAACCATTTTAATACGGCATCTCTTACCACACCTACACTGTTGGTATTGGTTATCATAATAGGGCCTTCTAAAAAACCTGACTCAGTTATCCAGGTGGTGCCGGTCATTTCGCCATTGCCATTTAAGGAATACCAATTACCAAAAACAGGATTGTTGTTTCTTCCTCTTGGTAAAATAGCCGTAACACCCGTACGTACCGGGCCTTTGCCCCGGATGTTTTTTCCGTTGCCGGAAATGATAGTGCTGTAACCAACCTCCACGCCTTTTACATCGGTGATGGCATTAAACTTTCCTGTTTTTCCATCAAAAGGAATTCCGATATCTCTGGCACGGGGTTTTTGAGCAGCAGCAGACAAAGTGATTAGTAAAAGGAAGATAGAAATTAAATGATTTTTCATTTTTGAAACTTTATTTTTCGATTAAAGAAAGGAAATTTTATTTTTTAATTCTTTTTAAATCCAGATCATGAAAGTCAAAACTAAAATCAATATTGGGCGAAATACCTTTCATTTTTATTGATTGTGCTTTACCTGTTTCATCTAATGAAAACATAGCAAAGGCATCACAATTCATTGCCTGGTATTCCCATTTTATTGCAAAAGTATTAGCGTTATAAAAAGCCATCGGCCCATTTAATTTTGGTGAACGATAGCATTTTATCCAAAGTTGTTTCTCTTTCATCAACACTTCCACTTTTCCAAACCATTTGTCTTCATAAATA
>JANOPU010000131.1:0-4885 GCA_031422055.1 Ferruginibacter sp. | reverse complement strand
TTCTGCTGATGGGAAGAATTATATTTTGAACGGGCAAAAATGCTGGATAACAAACGGCGGTTTTGCAGATGTGTACACCGTGTTTGCAAAAATTGACGGCGATAAATTTTCTGCGTTTATAGTTGAACGTGGTATGGAAGGATTTTCACAGGGTCCGGAAGAACATAAGATGGGGATCAAAGGCTCCTCCACCGTACAGTTATATTTCCAGGATTGTAAAGTACCTGCGGAAAACCTATTGGGTGAAATTGGAAAGGGGCATATTATCGCTTTCAATATTCTGAATATTGGCCGGCTGAAGCTTTGTGCAGCAGCATTAGGTGGGGCTAAAATGTCGATTCACAGCAGCATTGAGTATGCCATCACCAGGGAACAGTTTAAAACAGCCATTGCTAATTTTGGAGCAATAAAACATAAACTGGCAGAATGTGCCATCAGGGCATGGGTAATTGAAAGTTCCTTATATCGTACTGCTAAATGGGTAGAAGACAAGGAAATTGAAATGCAATCGGCAGGAAAACTTTTCAATGAAGCATTACTTGGAGCAGCCGAGGAGTATGCTATTGAATGTGCTATGCTAAAAGTTGATGGCAGTGAAGTACTTGATTTTTTAGTTGATGAAGGGGTACAAATACACGGTGGAAATGGTTTTAGCGATGAATACCTTGCCAGCCGTGCTTACCGCGACAGCAGGATCAACCGTATTTATGAGGGAACCAATGAGATTAATCGTCTGCTAACCGTTGACATGATGCTGAAACGTGCTATGAAAGGAAAGCTTGACCTGATGGGGCCAGCAACTGCTGTAAGTAAAGAACTGATGAGCATACCCGATTTTGGTCCGGAAGATGATACGCCATTTGCGGCGGAGAAAAAGACGATCGCCAATATGAAAAAGTCTATCCTGATGGTATCCGGAGCAGCGGTTCAAAAACTGATGATGAAGCTATCCGATGAGCAGGAAATATTAATGAACATTGCTGATATGGCCATTGTTACATTTAATGCAGAAAGCGCTTTGTTGCGTGTAATAAAAATGGTTGATAAAGAAGGAGCAGGATCATCGCAAATTCAAACAGACATGATGCATTGTTATTTGAACGATGCGGTTGATAAAGTGAACAAGGCTGGTAAAGAGGCCATCAATGCTTTTTCAGATGGTGATGAACAACGTATGATATTACTTGGACTAAAACGTTTTTCAAAAACGGCTCCGTTCAACAGCAAGGATGCCAGGAGAAGGATCGCTGATAAATTGATCGCAGACAAGAAATATTCTTTTTAATCAAAGGAATTCCTCGCAGCTTGCTGCGGAGTGAATGAAATATTTATTGCCACAGATTCGCAGATTTAATACATTCAAAAAATATAATCTGTGAATCTGTGGCAATTTATTTTTTATTCAGAGGCTGTTATTCATGATTCAACTTTACCAAAGTGAATATCTCATGCAAAAGTGCTAAAAATCCTTTGCGAACTTTGCTTCTTTGCACCTTTGCATGAAACCTTTACCAAAATACTCACAATACAATTGGCATTCTTATTTAGTATTGTAATAATTTTATACCATGATATTATTACAGGGTCTTGTGAAACCCAGCGCAAGGATTATTTTCATTATTTTATTTTTTACCGAAAGTATTTTCGCACAATTTTCAGAAACGCCTTTCATTAAACTTACCGACCCTTTAAAAGAGTTAAACGATGTATCTGCTTCCAGGCAATTTATTGTTGGAAGTACCTGTACAACCTGTAAGCTCACTATAAATTCAGTTTCTGTTAAAGTATATCCCACAGGTGCATTTGCTTATGAATTGAAATTATCAGAAGGGGATAGTGTTTTTCAACTTATTGCTATTTCAGGAAAACTACCGCCTGTTAATAAAAAAATATCTTACCGTTATACCATTCCAAAACCTGCAGAGCCTGTTAAGGAACTTGGTATTGAACGTATTCAAACTTTTCCGGACGGAGACCTCGTTTTAATGGCAGGTGATCAGATACAATTCAAAGTAAAAGCTTTACCAGGCTGTCATGTTAAAACGATCAACGGAACTAAATTATTTGAATTACCGGTTTCGCAGACAGGAGGAATGCCCGGGATTTACCAAGGGGAGTATTTTGTAAAACAAACAGATAGCTTTTTTGCCATTAAAATTCCAATAACCATAACGGATAGTATTGGCCAGAGTATTACCAAAGAAACCTATAATAAATTTTCAGTTATGTCAGCATTGGCAAGTGATGTTGCTTTAACACAAGGCAGACTTGCACACCTTGAATATGGACTTGGCGATGACCGGTTAGGAGGTGCAAAAATCGGGTACATCGACAGCATGATCCCTTTAAAAATAATTGGTAAAGTAGGTACACACTACAAAATTAAACTGGCAAGTTCAAGAACAGCTTATATTCCTGATGAACTGGTAACACTGATGCCTAAGGGTAGTTTTGCCGGCAGTTCATTGACCAACAAATGGAATGTATACGGGGATGATACTTATGATTATGTAACACTTGGGTTGTCTGCAAGATTGCCTTATCAATCTATGCAACTTATCAATCCTTCAAAAATTATAGTAGATATATTTGGTGCTACGAATAATACGAACTGGATAAATCAACTACAGTCAGTCAATGAAATTGAACATATAGATTATGAACAGGTTGCAGATGATATTTTCAGAATAACCATTCAGCTTAAGCATCATCAACATTGGGGGCACACCATATATTATAAAGGCAATATGCTTATTATAAAAATAAAACAGCAACCTAAAAATCTATCATTAAAAAATCTAAAGATTGCAGTTGATGCAGGTCATGGAGGCACTAATAACGGGGCAGGAGGGCCAACAGGTATTGCCGAAAAAACATTAACCCTGGCCATTTCACTAAAACTTCAAAAAGCACTTGAGGCAACAGGTGCAAAAGTTATCATGACCCGTACAATTGAAACATTTGTTGATAACAGGGAACGCATTTTGTTTTACCGTGATAGTATGCCGGATCTTTTAATAAGTATTCACTTGAATTCTTCATCTGATCCGATCCATGTATCCGGTACAGGTACCTTTTACCGTTATATTGGTTTTCGGAATTTGAGTAATGCTATTTATAAACGTATGCTGGAGTTGGGTTTAAAAGACTATGGAAATAACGGCTCTTTTAATTTTATGCTTAACAGTCCTACTGAATATCCAAATGCATTAGTTGAAACTTTGTTCCTGAGTAACCCGGAGGAAGAAATGAAAATTTTGGATGAAGAATTTCAGCAAGATGTGGCAAACAAAGTTGTTTTAGGGATTAAAGATTTTTTAGAAGGATGTAAGTAATACAGTGGCGCAGGTCTTCCGACCAGTTGCCTGCCAGTCACTTTCATTGAGTATTGTTTGTTGAACATTGGATATTGATTATTTATGCCAGGAAAAAATGTTCAATATCTAATGCTCAATGTTCAACTACATCAATTTCATGATCATTGGTTGAACCAACCAGCAAAAGATAGTGATCCTGACCTGATGCCTTACCGTCACTTAACTTACAATTAATAAACCCACAAACTAAAATGTAGTGCGTTTTAGGAAGAAGTGACGAATTAGCATAGGTCGGGAGACCTGCGCTAGAACTATGAAGAATTTCAGCAGCAGGTTGCGGATAAGGTTGTATTGGGAATTAAAGATTTTTTAGAAGGATGTAAGTAATATAGTGGCGCTGGTCTTCCGACCAGTTGCCTGCCAGTCACTTTCATTGAGTATTGTTTGTTGAACATTGGATATTGATTATTTATGCCTGGATGAAATGATCAATATCCAATGTTCAACTACATCAATTTCATGATCATTGGTTGAACCAACCAGCAAAAGATAGTGATAAGTATGATGCAGATAATATTCATCACAAAACCCGTTTTGATCATGTCTTTTATTTTTATATGCCCGCTGGCAAATACTATTGCATTTGGCGGGGTTCCCATGGGTAACATTCCTGCACAACTTGCGCCCAGTGTCATGGGTATTCCCAACATCAGCGGATCCATGTGAAGGGCAACAGCAACGGAAGTTATTACCGGGGCCATAACGATAACCTGAGCAACATTACTCATAACCTCACTCAGAAAAATGGAAATTCCGGTTACTATAAGTATCATCAGGAAGACATTACCTGTAGAAAAGGAAGCGATATAAGTACCAAGCTGATCCATAAGTCTCACGTCTTCCAAAGCTTTGGCCAGGGCAATGCCACCACCAAATAATAATAAAATACCCCAGGCCATCCGGGTGGTATCTTCCCATTCGAGTAATCGTTCTTCCCGTTTTGAATTTATTTTCCCCGATGGGATCATAAATAAAGCAATAGCACCGGTCATGGCGATAATGGAATCGTCCAACACAATCATTTTCTGGGCATTGTTAATAATGTCTTTTGTTACCCAGAGAAAAATGGTTGAAATAAAAACATATAACACTCTTTTTTCAGGGTTGGAAATTTTACCAAGTTTTTTCAGTTCTGTTTTGATGAACGCTTTTCCTTCTGTGCTTTGTTTTATGTGATTTGGATACATCCATTTTACCATTACCCAATACAACATGAATAATAAAAGAATGGTCAAAGGCATAAATACGATCATCCAGTCTGTAAACCCGATCGTATAATTGAATTTTTCATGAATATAATTCACATAGGCAACATTTGGAGGTGTGCCAATTATGGTTCCCAATGCAAAATTTGATGCATAGGCAATGGAAAGCATCATTACCAGTGAAAAGTTTTTCATGCTGGTGCCGGGCAATGAATTATTACTAATGACATGTATAACCGACATGGCAATCGGATACATCATCATAGTGGTTGCAGTATTGCTAAGCCAAAGGCTTAAAAACCC
>JANOPU010000130.1:0-6498 GCA_031422055.1 Ferruginibacter sp. | reverse complement strand
CCTTTTTAATATTCTGAGGCATAAATAATGGATGTTGTGCAATTGCATTTACTGTTGTAAAAAGGCTGATCAAAACAATGATTTTCTTCATTTTTTTCGTTTAATATAAACTGAAAATAGCAAAGATGAAATCTTCAGGCCATAGTTTTTATACAAACGGCAATAATTGATGTAGACAGTAGAATTTGAGCTGATTTAAAAAAACTACACATAAATAATAAGTTGAATCAATACCCGATAATTGATTTTAGCTTACCCCACAACTCATTGTCAAAACTTGAAAGAGCCAGTTGTGAATTTCCTGCAGATTCACCCATACGAATAACTACCAGTTTCTGCGAAGGAATGACATATATCTTCTGATCGTTTTTCCCCAGTGCTGCATACATATCGGCTGGCCCGTTGGGTATCATCATTCCGGGAAAAATAATTTGTACAGTCGGTAACATATGACTTGCTTTCCCATTCAGCCAGGTTAAGTAACCATAAGTTAAGTTCAGGTTCTGAGATGTGTTTATCTGTGCGTTGAAGTAATTACTGTCCCTAACTATAGGGTCCTGATCCCATTTCCCTTTGTTCAGCATCAATAAACCAAACCTTGCCATACTTCTGGCATTGCTGAAATATACATTATTGCTGCCTGATGGAGCCCAAAGGCCATTCATACCAATCCTGTTACGTATTTTCTGTTGAAAATAATTATTGTATGTAGTGCCCGAAGCATTTATAATAACTTTATCCAGCAAAGTATAGGGTGCATTGTGATAAGACCAGCGGTTGCCCGCATCTGACTTGTATGAAAGGCATGATGGTAAGGTACAATCATTATCCGGAACGCCATCATCAAGACCTGTTGTCATGGTTAGCTGATTGCGTATAGTTATCAGGTTCTCTTTTGCAAGTGGTAAAGAGGTCCATCCTGTTCCCAGATACTGAGATGATTTATTGTTTATATTTAATAAACCTTCCTGCTGGGCAATACCAACAAGCATGGCTGTGGCTGTTTTCCCCGCCGAAGCCCAATACCAGATACTATCGGCAGTAAAGCTGCCAAAATAGCGTTCAGACACTATCTTTCCGTTCTTTAAAATGATAAAAGCTTTGGTATTTTTTTGTTGGAGGTATGTATATAGATCATTCAACAGTGTTTCATTCCAGCCAATAGAATTTGCTGAAGTTGTTTGCCAATCTGTACCCACAACAGGTGGAAAGTACATACTAACTGCAGGCGGAGGTAAAATAACTGGATTGTCACTTTTTTTGCAGGATATTAATAAGAATATTGAAAGTAAAAAAACGATCGTACTATTTCTCATAAACAGTTTTTAAAATATTTCAGACACAAGAAATTTAGCCCGGTTTAATTTGACCAGGATAAAAATAAAAAAAATCATTTTAAAGCTTGCAATTAATTCAGGTTTAGGAAATTATTTTTTTAAATAAACAAACGAATAAATTAAAATTAATTGCTGATATTGGTCATGTTTTGTTAATTTTTCATAATGAAAATTTGCATGATAGTTTTTAATTGATAATAGTAATAATTGAATAATTATGAATCACAAAAGTAAATTTCCTTTTTATGAATCTTCCCCGGCAAAAACAGAATTGGAAAACTGGGTAAATGCTATAGCAAATCAATGTAATGCCAAAAATATTCATTGGTGTAATGGTAGTAAGGAGGAGTATGATAATCTCTGTGAGTTACTGGTAACGAAGGGAACTTTTATTAAACTTAACCAGGAAAAACGCCCGAATAGCTTTGCCTGCTTTTCAGATCCCAGTGATGTTGCCCGAGTTGAAGACAAGACCTTTATTTGCAGCAGGGTCAAGGATGATGCAGGCCCAACAAATAACTGGATGGAGCCGAATGCTATGAAACAGATATTGAATGGATTGATGGAATCCTCCATGTCTGAAAGAATGTTATATGTTATTCCGTTCTGTATGGGGCCGGTTGGTTCTCCTTATGCCCGCTATGGAGTTCAGTTAACTGATTCGGAATATGTGGTGGTTAACATGAATATCATGACAAGAATGGGGGAAGCAATTTATCCATACCTGAAGAAAAATGAATTTGTGAAATGTATACATACTGTAGGTGCCCCACTGAATCCCAATCAGGCAGACTCCAAATGGCCTAATAATCCCGGCACAAAGTACATTTCTCATTTTCCCGAAGAAAGATTGGTTATTTCTTATGGAAGTGGTTATGGAGGAAATGCATTGATGGGTAAAAAATGCTTTGCACTTCGCATTGCTTCAGTATTGGGAAGGGAAGAGGGCTGGTTGGCAGAACATATGTTGATATTGGGAGTGGAATCCCCTGCAAAAGAAAAAACATATATCGCAGCTGCTTTTCCAAGTGCTTGTGGCAAGACCAATTTCTCCATGATGATACCTGCCAGGGGCTTAGATGAATGGAAAGTAACAACCGTTGGTGATGATATAGCCTGGATACACAAAGGAGAAAACGGTAATTTATATGCAATCAATCCTGAATCGGGATATTTTGGTGTAGCACCGGGTACAAATTATCATACCAACCCTAATGCAATGGAAAGCATTAAGGCAAATACAATATTTACAAACGTAGCTATTACAGCAGATGGAGATGTTTGGTGGGAAGGAATGACAAAAGAAATGCCAGTTGGATTAATTGACTGGCATGGAAAACCCTACGATCCTAAAAGTGGTACCCCGGCAGCTCATCCCAATAGCAGGTTTACAGCACCGGCATATCAGAATCCTGCTATTGACAGTGAATGGAATAATCCAAATGGAGTGCCTGTTGCTGCCTTTATTTTTGGGGGAAGAAGAAGCACAACAATTCCACTCGTAAGCCAGGCATTCAACTGGAGTTTTGGTGTATATGCTGCAGCAACGATGGGTAGTGAAACGACTGCAGCAGCATTTGGTGAAATTGGTAAAGTAAGACGTGATCCTTTTGCCATGTTGCCTTTCATGGGCTATCATATGGGTGATTATGTAAACCATTGGTTACAGTTTGGACGTGATCTGCCCAATCCTCCACGAATATTTAGTGTTAACTGGTTTAGAAAAGATCAGGAAGGTAAATTCCTATGGCCCGGTTTTGGAGATAATATGCGTGTGCTGAAATGGATCGTTCAAAGAGTACATGGAAATGCAAGTGCTGTTGAATCTCCCATTGGCTGGATGCCCCGGTATGAAGATATGGATTGGACCGGTATTGAGAACTTTACTAAAGAAGATTTTGCCAGAATAATGACCATAGACCGGGAACCATGGAAAAAAGAATTGATCTCTCATGAAGAATTATTTGTAAAATTATATGATAAGCTTCCTAAAGAATTTTATTTCATAAAAGAATTATTATTAAGTGCTTTATGGCGCTCTCCGGAACATTGGGCATTAGAGCCGGAATTTGTTTGATCATTTTTTCTGTATACACTTAATTATTATCACCCTTTTGTTGAATGTTAAATATTTTAAACATATAAAATTGGAACTTCCAATTCCGACTGAAGCTGATATTCGTTGATTCTTATCTTGTATAAATAGAAAACCTGTCAAAGTAAACTAATCTTATAGGAAGCCTGGCAGGAATTAATAATGCAAATATGAGATATGGGTTCTTTATAAACAAAGGGTTTGTATTAATTGTTTTACCTATAGCCTACCATTTTGTTGATATAAACAAAACGAGAATTGATATTGGTAGTACTCACAACCAAACTCACAAAAATAAATTAGAAGTATTTCAAAGTGCTACAAAAGCAATTTAAAGAATTGCAAAATAGAAAATTTTAGTGTCACCTTTCGGTCTTCGAACAACAGCGTTAATTATTTTTGGAAGCTTACCTGTTAAATGGGGAATTTAATTTACTTAGCCTATTGGTCGAAGATAGAAGATCTATCTAAGAGCTTGGGTGGAGCGAAGTGTTTTTTATGGTGCTAAAAGCAATTTGATAATGATAGCTAGGTTCGTATATATAAAGGTTACATTGCAACCATTTATAGAAAAGATATCTCATTCACAGAACAACTCCACAAAGAACAAAAAATAAATGAAAACTCATATGAAATTATTAGTATATTCGAGAGTTAGACATAATGCTACCCTGGTATAGCAAGTGTAAATTTTTAAATTATTTGTAATGAAAGTAATTACATGGAAGAATTTTACCGGGCTAATGTATTGCTGGATATTATGTCTTGGTGAAGAAAATACCAGTGCAGCTATACCTTATGTATACAATGATCCATTTGTTTTTCCATAGCTGTGATCCTTTTTAAAAATAATAATTTTCACTTTACTTATTATAAATCGAAAAGTATGAAAAAAATAATCATCCTGCTTGTTGTCCTTACTATTATTAGCAAGGGGTATTGCCAAAACGTGGGCATTGGTGTTACTACTCCAGTAGCACGGCTACACGTAGCTGATAGTAGTGTTTTATTTTCCGGATCGCTTCTAACGGCAGCCATACCGGGTCCACCACCAATTGAAGGTGCTGGGATACGCATGATGTGGTACCCCGATAAAGCAGCTTTCAGGTTTGGAGGTGTTGATAATAATCAGTGGAATAAAGATAGTATCGGCGATTATTCCTTTGCATCCGGAAAAAACAATACGGCAATCGGTCAAATTTCTTTTGCTTCAGGTGAACGTTCCTACGCAAGCGGAGCTACCTCATTTGCACTCGGTTTTTTGGATTCTGCTTTGGGAAATTATTCAATAGCTGCAGGTTATAGAACAGTTGCTTCAGGAACATACAGTTTTACAATTGGAATCGGAACCAAAGCAAGTGGCCATCCTTCTTTTGCATCCGGTACAGGTACAATAGCCACTGGGGATGCTTCTACAGTTATTGGTTCATCAACTATCGCAAGTGGCACCCGTTCTTTTGCCGGAGGGTATTTGGCTGAAGCAAGTGGCATTTCTTCTTTTGCATTTGGAAACAGCGCAAATGCCTCAGGCGATTATTCTACAGCTATTGGAGTATCAACTATCGCAAGTGGCGCCCGTTCTTTCGCCGGAGGCTTTAATGCAGAAGCAAGTGGCATCAACTCTTTTGCATTTGGTGGTTTAAGTACTTTGGCTTCCGGTGATTATTCATTTGCTATAGGAAAAGGTAGTTTAGCTATTGGTACTAATTCAATAGCAATGGGAATAAATTCCAATTCAAGTGGATATAATTCTAATGCTATAGGTAATGGTGCTAAGGCAATTGGTTGGAATTCAACAGCAATAGGTCTTGGTGCCAGTGCAAAGTCATATTGCTCTGTAGCTTTAGGCATTCATAATGATACGATTGCAGGAAGTAACCCCGATATTTGGATTGATACTGATCCTTTATTAACCATAGGAAATGGGTTAAATGGAGTGGTACTCAATAATGCAATGGTAGTTTTAAAAAACGGTAAAATAGGTATTGGAACAAACACACCACAAACAAAACTGCAAATTCAAGGTGGCTCAGATGCAACCTATTCTTCTAACAGTGGTTACCTGGTGCTAGGTAATGTAGGGCAAGCTAATGTTGTATATGATGACAATGAAATAATAGCAAGATTTAATGGACTTGCCTCTGACCTTCTTTTACAACCAAGCGGAGGAAATGTAGGTATAGGCATCACTGATGCACAAACGAGACTTCATGTAGACGACGGCTCCGATGCTAGTTATGCTGCCACAGCTGGTTACATGGTGCTTGGAAACACCGCCGGCCTTAATGTTGTTTTTGACAATAACGAGATACTGGCAAGAAATAATGGTGCCGCCGCCAATTTAACGCTGCAAAATAATGGAGGCGATTTAAATTTAAGCCCTAATGGAAATGTAACGTTATGCGCAAATGGAGGTAATGTTGTCATAGGTTCAATTGCCAACCCAACCCTCAATTTGCAGCTTTCCAACAACAGCGCCGGGAAACCCGGCACTTCTACCTGGAATATTGTTTCAGATGCCAGGCTGAAAAAGAATGTGCACGATTATAGAGACGGCTTAAACGAATTATTAAAAATAAGGCCGGTATGGTTTACCTATACAGGTGAAGCAGGGATGCCAAAAGAAACCTATGTGGGGATCCTTGCCCAGGAATTGAAGACGATAGCGCCTTATATGGTAAATAGCTGGAATTATACCAGCCAAAGCAATCAAAAAACCGAATACCTCGGTGTTGATAACGGCGCAATGACATACATGCTGATCAATGCCGTAAAAGAACAACAAGCAATGATAGAAGAACTTAAAAAAGAAAACCTGCTTATAAAAACTCAATTAGAAAAAATGTAACTATTCAGTCCTTTTTTTTCTAAAATCAGAAAGTTGTTCACATTATATGAGCTGATTTTAAAATTAGCAGGTTTTTGTTTTTAAACCATCCTCATCTCCTTTGAATATTTTCTTTTTCTTTTTTTATTTATTGCTGTATCTTCTGCATTTAGGTACTGTTTTAAAGAATCGCTTTTTTGAGTGTTCTTTTTGTGAATAAAATTTCTACTTTGTGGAGT